>CANGEZ010000011.1 GCA_947452875.1 Chitinophagaceae bacterium | reverse complement strand
TTGACGCCCAATTTCATCCATTGTTCTTTAGAACAAGTATTGGGATCAAATTCGAAATAATTTGCTTTGTGATTTTCAATAACACCACTCTTTTTTCCAGCCCTTTTATCTATTACAAAGGATTCATCATTTTCTGGCTGATATTCATTCCTTGCTTGGGGTAATTTTTCAATTTGAATTGCAGGATCTTTTCGATTTGAAAAATAATCATAAACATCAGGCCAACTATAAACCAATAAGTTCAAAATTAGAATCAACACAATACCGTTCTTCTCTTTACGAGAAAAATAAAACAAATTATTTTCATTTTTTTGCATGAATAAAACTATGCCGTTCGCAAAAAATAAAAAGGAGAAAAAAACGGAGATTTTAGCAGTTTATCACCAAGCCATCGAAGGCCAATTGCTTACCAATAGGTAATTCGGAGTTAATATCTGCATGTTTTCCTAACTGATGACTAATGTGTGTAAAATAAGCATTTGGGACGTTCAAAGCATCAACTACGTCTATGGCTTCCTGTAAGGTATAATGAGAAAGATGTTTTTCTTTTCGAAGTGCATTTAATACCATAATCTTACTGCCTTCGATTTTTTTCATTTCGGATGGCTCTATCCTATTGGCATCGGTGATGTAAGTGAAATTTCCGAAACGAAACCCAAGTACCGGCATGTTGAGATGCCAAACCCAAATTGGTGTAACAGGTATATCTCCTATGTGAAAAGTCGTTTCTGGAATATTGTGCAAATTTATTTCTGGAATGCCAGGATAACGTTGAGCAGTAAACGCATAGTGAAATTCTGTTTTCAAAGCATTTTGTGTGAGTTCATTCGCGTATACATCCATGGGTTGCTGGTGAAAATAATTAAATGCTTTTATGTCATCCAATCCGGCAATATGATCTTTATGA
Organism: Chitinophagaceae bacterium; assembly: GCA_947452875.1. Taxonomy (GTDB): domain Bacteria; phylum Bacteroidota; class Bacteroidia; order Chitinophagales; family Chitinophagaceae; genus Ferruginibacter. Next base: position 17,919 of record CANGEZ010000011.1, on the reverse strand, counting down.
GGATGCGTAAATAATACGGCATCAAGCTTTTTAACTTTAGCTTTCAGCATTTGAGTGCGAAAATCAGGTGTGGTATCAATAACAATAGATGTTGTATCAGATTCTACCAGAATACTGCTTCTTAAACGTTTGTCTTTATCGTCTTTCGATTTACAAACTTCACAATCACAAGCAATCATGGGCACACCACTACTAGTACCTGTTCCCAAAAAAGTTATTTTTAATGAAGGAACAAACATGGATGTTTAATAATAAAAGGAATGAAATAAAAGTCTGATTAATGGTGAACTTCCATTGTCATCAATTCTTCGTATAACTTTTGACTTTCGTGAGTTAATAGATCGATGTTCAAATTCAACAAAGGCAATAAATCGATTAATGTATTGATGCGGCCTTCTGTTTGGAGAAATTTATTTAAAACAACTACTTTCTTAGCTTGTAATATGCAATAACCACTTTGAAAAGTACCTCTTTCGTAACGAATAATGTATCCACCATCTTCTATTACCCTTTCCACTTTGTCTAATGTATGTTGAGTGAATTTCATTTTTAAAAAATTTAGTCAATGCAACTTGATAAAATAAACTGACAACTGGTAATTAATTTTTCAACAAGCGTTGATAACTTGTTTGCATAAATGCAGTTTAAAAGGTTTGATGTTCAATAGGTTCAAAAAGTTGATGTTGAACATAATGAACCTTTTGAACTAATTGAACATCTAAAACCTTTTGAACAACAAAAAAAACTACTTCGAAGACATTCTTATCACCGGAATAATCATTTCCTCCAAACTAATCCCACCATGCTGAAAAGTGTTTTTATAATAATTCACAAAATGATTGTAATTGTTAGGATAGCATAAAAACAAATCGCCTTTTGCAAAAATATAAGACGAATTCACATTCGGAACGGGCAAACCAGCTTCTTTAGGATCGCGGAAAGCCAGTACATCTTTGGGTTCGTAATTGAGATTTCTTCCATGTTTATAGCGAAGATTTGCTGTTGTTTGTTTATCGCCGATAACTTTTGCTGCTGTTTTTACTCTCGTACTTCCATGGTCGGTAGCTACTATAAGATTAATGTTTTTTTCTGCAATTTTTTTAAGCCCTTGATGCAAAGGACTGTGTTCAAACCAGCTGGCAGTAAGACTTCTGTAACTGGTTTCATCACCTGCAAGCTCCTTCAATACTTCCATTTCTGTTCTGGCATGACTCAGCATATCAACAAAATTGTACACAATTACATTAAGGTCGTTTTGCAACAGATTGTGCATATTATCAACCATTTTTTGTCCATCAAAATTGTTGGTGATTTTTGTATACGAGAATTTGATATCGCCTTTTCCCAATCGTTTGAGTTGTGCTCTTAAAAATTCTTCTTCATGAAGATTTTTTCCACCTTCATCGTCGTCATTTTTCCATTGAGCTGAAAATTGTTTTTCGATGTCAATCGGCAACATGCCCGCAAATACCGCATTTCGAGAATATTGAGTAGCAGTAGGTAAAATGGAATAGAAAGTTTCTTCTTCATGAATTCTGAAGCTTTCCGCAAATATGGGTTGAATGGTTTTCCATTGATCGAATCTTAAATTATCAATCAACACAAAAAACAAAGGCGTTCCTTTTTGTAAATGAGGCAGCACTTTAAATTTCAAAAGATTGTGGCTCATAATCGGACCATCAGTACTTTTGGGAGAAACCCAAGAAGCATAATTTTTTGATATAAACTTGAAAAATTCTGTATTAGCTTCCTGCTTTTGTGTGTGAAAAACTTCCTGCATTTCGGGACTGTCACTTTTCTGAATTTCAAGTTCCCAATACACTAACTTTTTATAAATATCCATCCATTGATGATAATCAGGATTGCCGCTTAAGGCCATAAATAAACTGCTGAATTCTTGTTGATAGGCAGAAGTGGTTTTTTCTGCTACTAGTCTTTTATTGTCAATCAATTTTTTTAAACTTAACCAAACCTGATTTGGGTTTACTGGCTTGATCAAATAATCGCTAATCTGGCTACCAATCGCTTCATCCATCAGATTTTCCGCTTCATTTTTGGTAATTAATACAACAGGAAGATTATTGTTGATTTCTTTGATTTGCTGCAATGTTTGCAACCCTGTAATACCCGGCATAGATTCGTCCAGCAAAACCACATCAATAAAATTATCTTTTACAAATTCCAAAGCATCAAAACCATTTGTCTTGGTAACCACTTCATAGCCTTTATTTTCAAGAAACATGATTTGAGAATTCAAGCTTTCTATTTCGTCGTCAACCCAGAGGATTTTTGGTTTGGTCATAAACTGATTTTTAGAATGATTATATGAGGTACTTAATCTTTTGAGTTTTTTGTTCAATAGGTTCAAAAGTTCAAGAAGTTTAAAAGGTTGAGCATCATCTTTTGAAAAAACATTTTGAACTTATTGAACATCAAACCTTTTAAACATTGTTTCAACGCCTACAAATGTAATTTTTTAAATTAATGCTTTGTAGCTTTGCCAAACAATAGAATTGATTTAACAGATAATTTCCATTTAATCAGCATTGATGAGATTTCACAAAATAATTAACGACCCGGTTTATGGCTTCATCACCATTGATGATGAGCTAATTCATAAAATCATAGCACATCCTTATTATCAAAGATTGCGTCGTATCCATCAAATGGCGATGGCGCATTTGGTGTATCCTGGCGCTGTTCATACAAGACTTCACCATTCTTTAGGTGCATATCATTTGATGAGATCTGCGTTACATGAACTCCTTCTTAAAGGCGTGGACATCACTACAGAAGAACAACAGGCAGCCAAAATTGCCATTTTGCTTCACGATATTGGACATGGCCCTTTTTCACATGCGCTCGAACATGTATTGGCAGAACACCTGCATCACGAAGAATTGTCGCTGATGTTAATTAAAGAATTGAATAAAGAGTTTGAAGGCAAATTGCAAATGGCCATTGACATTTTCACCAATGTATATCCTAAAAAATTTTTACACCAATTAATCAGCGGACAATTGGATGTGGACAGAATGGATTACCTCACCCGCGACAGTTTTTTTACCGGTGTAAATGAAGGTGTCATTGCGTACGACAGAATCATAAAAATGTTGACTGTTCACAATGGAGAGTTGATGGTAGAAGAAAAAGGCATTTATTCCATAGAGAAATTTTTAGTGGCAAGAAGACTGATGTACTGGCAAGTTTATCTTCATAAAACTGTATTAAGTGCTGAACAAATGCTTCAAAGAATTATCAAAAGAGCCAAATACATTGGAGCCCTTTGTAATGAACCTTTAAACAGCTTTATCAATTCGCCAATTGAAAATGTGACATTGGAGCAATTCTGCAGTATTGATGATTTTGATGTGATGATGGCCATTAAACAATGGTGTACTCATCAGGATGTCGTATTAGCTACTTTATGTAAAGGCATCATCGACAGACACCTCTTAAAAGTGAGATACCAATCAGAACCCATTTCAGAGAAAATAATAAAAGAAAAAACCGAAGCAACGAAAAGACATTATAATTTGTCTGATGATGAAGTGCAATGGCTGGTATATACTGGGGAAGCCTCAAGCAGTACCTATAACTTTGAAAATGAAACGATTAAGATTCTATTCAAAGATGGAAATGTAAAAGACATCACCGAAGTCGACAATGCCCTGATTACCGAAAATCTTAGAGGAAAAGTCAAGAAATATTACATTTGCCATCCTGCATAAATCAGGAAATCCAATTAAAAAAATGACATTTAGCGCAGCTCAGATAGCTCAGGTTATTAACGGAAAAGTTGAAGGCGATCAAGAATCTATCGTAGTTTCATTTGGGAAAATAGAAGAAGCAAAGGAAGGCCAATTGGCTTTTCTGGCCAATCCTAAGTATGAAGACTATTTATATACCACATCTGCATCCATCATCATTATCAATGAAACACTGGAGCTGAAAAAGCCAGTGAAATCAACGCTTATAAGAGTGCCCGATGCTTATGCTGCATTTGCCGGATTGCTAGATGCTTATCAGCAAATGAAATCAAGTATGGTTACCGGTATTCAGGAGCCTGTATTTATTCATTCATCTGCAAAAACCGGAAACAATGTATTCATAGGTGCATTTGCTTGTTTGAATGAAAATGTGGTGGTAGGTGATGGATCAAAAATCCATTCAGGAGCGTATTTAGGTAATAATGTTACCATAGGTCAAAATACCATCATTAACGCTGGAGTAAAAATTTATCATGAATGTGTAATTGGTTCTAATGTGATTATACATGCTGGAGCAGTAATCGGGAGTGATGGATTTGGATTTGCACCAATGCCAGATGGCACCCTTAAAAAAGTACCTCAGATTGGTAATGTGGTGATTGAAGATCATGTAGAAATTGGAGCCAATTCAACAATTGACAGAGCCACAATGGGAAGTACTATTATTCGAAAAGGTGCAAAAATTGACAACCTCGTTCAAATTGCGCATAATGTAGAAGTGGGTAACAATACTGTCATTGCTGCTTTGGCTGGCATTAGCGGCAGTACAAAAATTGGTAAAAATGTGATGATTGGAGGTCAAGCCGGACTGGCTGGACATATTTCCGTAGCCGATGGAACCAAAATCAATGGTAAAAGTGGTGTTAGCAAAACTGTCAAGACACCCAACACAGCGTTGGATGGCAATCCAGCATTCGATTTTACTGCTTCAATGAAAAGCAAAGCAGTTATGAGAAGTCTTCCCCAACTTGAAAAACGCATTAAAGAACTGGAAGATTTAGTTAAAAGTCTATCAGACAAGCAATAAGGCGCTTTTACTAATTCGCATATATGGCTCATGGCTGATATTTTTGGAATATCTTTGCCGAAATTCAAAACTAGCATGGATAAGAATTTTAATCCCGATAAGCAACATACCCTTGCCGAACAGGCAAGTATTTCAGGAACAGGTTTGCATACCGGGATAAATGTAGATATGACATTAAAGCCGGCTAATCCTGGATATGGCTTTCAGTTTCAACGAGTTGATTTGCCTGGTACACCAACAATCAAAGCAGATTGTGACCTTGTTACAGATACTTCCAGAGGAACTACATTAGAACAAGGTGCGGTAAAAGTCAGCACCGTAGAACATATTCTTGCAGCTCTAGTTGGTATGGGCGTTGATAATTGTCTCATCGAAATCAACGGACCTGAAATTCCTATTATAGATGGAAGTAGTAGTCCGTTTGTGGATTTGATAGAAAAAGTAGGTGTTGTTGAACAAGATGCAGCAAAAGCTTGGTACACTATTGATACGAATATCAGTTTTTACGATGAGGTAAAGCGTGTAGAAATGACCGCACTACCCGCTACTAATTACGAAATCACTACCTTAATTGATTTTAATAGTCCGGTATTAGGCACCCAGCATGCCTCATTAAAAAATATGATTGATTTCAAATCTGAAATTGGTCCTTGCAGAACATTCTGCTTCTTACACGAACTGGAAATGTTGCTAGATAATAACCTGGTAAAAGGCGGCGATATCAATAACGCTATTGTAGTAGTTGACAAACCTTTGGATAAACCTGCCATGAACCGTTTGGCAAAAGCATTTGGCAGAGACACTGTGGAAGTAAAAACAGAGGGATATCTAAATAACCTGGAATTGCGATTCCCCAACGAACCAGCCAGACATAAATTACTGGATGTTGTCGGTGATTTAGCTTTGATTGGTTATCCAATTAAATCGCATATCATCGCTAATCGTCCCGGACACAGTAGCAATGTTGAGTTTGCGAAAAAAATCAAACAGTACATAAAGAAGAACAAACATACTAAAGACATTCCTGTATACGATCCTTCACAACCACCAGTTTACAGCTTGCAGCAAATCGAAAAAACGTTGCCGCATCGTTATCCATTTTTATTAGTTGATAAAATTGTAGAATTAAGCGATACTTGTATCATTGGAATAAAGAATGTTACTTTCAATGAATTTTTCTTTCAGGGACATTTTCCCGGAAACCCTGTAATGCCGGGTGTTTTACAAATTGAAGCCCTGGCTCAAACTGGCGGTATTCTTTGTATCAACACGATGCCCGAAGGGAATTATGATACCTATTTTCTGAAAATAGATAATTGTAAGTTCAAACAAAAAGTAGTACCCGGTGATACTATGATTTTAAAAATGGAATTGATAGAGCCTATAAGAAGAGGCATATGTGTTATGAAAGGCAGTGTTTATGTTGCCAATAAACTTTGTACCGAAGGCGAATTTACTGCCCAGCTAGTAAAAAGAAATGATTAACCACAATTTTTGATTTAATACAATAAGATGATTCATCCACACACATACATACACCCCAATGCCAAGCTGGCTCCGAATGTAAAAATCGATCCATTCAGTGTGATACATCAGAATGTAGAGATTGGCAGCGGCACCTGGATTGGCAGCAATGTAACCATCATGGAAGGCGCAAGGATTGGAGAGAATTGCAGAATATTTCCGGGTGCTGTTATTGCAGGTATTCCTCAGGATTTAAAATACGAAGGTGAAAATACCACTGTGCATATCGGTAATAATACCACCATCAGAGAATTTGTTACTATCAACAGAGGCAGTAAAGACAAGTGGACAACCAAAGTTGGAGACAATTGCCTGATTATGGCTTACAGTCATATAGCTCACGACTGTGTCATTGGCAACAATTGTATTATGAGCAACAATACTCAAATGGCAGGCCACGTAACCCTTGGAGATCATTCAATTCTTGCTGGGATGTGCGCAGTGCATCAGTTTGTGCAAATAGGTCAGCATGCTTTTGTAGCGGGAGGTTCATTGGTTAGTAAAGATGTACCGCCTTATATCAAAGCAGGCCGTACCCCATTGAGTTATGCCGGCGTTAATTCCGTAGGATTGAAACGCAGAGGATTTTCACTAGATAGAATCAACCATATTCTTGACGTCTACAGAATTATTTATAATAAGAATTTAAACACATCACAGGCTTTAAATTTCATTGAAGAAGAATTGGCGGCTACAGATGAACGTGATGAAATCGTAACCTTTATCCGTGAAAGCGGCAGAGGCATTATCAAACGCTTCAGCAAAGGAAGCATAGATGACGAATAGTTACAACAATGGATATCCGGTTAACTAATACAGGCAAGCGTTTCAACAGAGAATGGATTTTTCGCGGACTGGATTATCATTTCAAACAAGGCAACTCTTACGCCATCACAGGGGCCAATGGCTCGGGCAAATCAACATTATTACAGGTTGTTGCAGGGGCCTTGATGCACAGCGAAGGAACAATTGATTATAGCGACAATCGAAACGTCAATATTGAATCTGCCATTGCATATAAAAACATTTCTATTGCTGCTCCTTATCTTGAGTTGATTGAAGAGATGACGGCGCTGGAATTTTTAGCCTTTCATACTTCTTTTAAAAAATTAATCAAACCCGCAAAAGATATTTTACAGGAAGTTAGTTTAGAGACTGCTGCGAATAAACAAATACGTTATTACAGTAGTGGCATGAAACAACGATTAAAACTGGCACAAGCATTTTTCAGTGACACCACTGCCCTTCTCCTCGACGAACCCACTACTAATTTGGATGAAGCGGGCATTCAACTTTACAAATCATTGATTTCAAAATACACTACAAATCGACTGGTTATTGTTTGCAGCAATGATAAGAATGAATATGAGTTTTGTGGGGAGGTGATTAAGGTTGATAAAGCCCCCTCGGTCCCCCAAGGGGGAAGCTGATTGCGTTATGTTGGGGTTGACCGAATGGCGCTGTTCTATTGATTCCGAATGGTGCCAGTCTATTGACCAGTGACTAAGGGAGGCAATAGACCAACGCCATTTCAAAAATAAAAAGGGATCTGATATTGTAAAATATTTTGTTAAACAACTCCCCCGTTCCCCTCACTTAACATTTTTTTTCAACGACTCATTTTGTAAAAACATATATTCATTTCAGTAATCAAAATATTACGACTTGAATACAATTTTATAAGTCCCCCCTCTTTTCTTTTCTCTTCTCTTCTTTTATTGTTTTCCATTTACATCTGAATTTTATTTTTTAACCCTAAACTTCATTACAATGAAAAAACTAATTGTCTTTCTCTCCCTTTTGTGGAGCAATTCAAGTAAAGCACAACGTATTCATGATGTTTACTATGAAGACCTATACAAATTGATACAATCAGATATAAAATTTTGGGACTGGAAAGGTTACGATATAGTGAATGATTCTAAATGTAATATTGAAGTCATCAAAAAAATATCCGGAGGCAAATTTGCTATTGAACCGGTTTCTAAAAAAACATTCAGTGATATGAACACCCACATCATCCAGGTACCCACGTTTGATTCCATTGGTGAAAAAACAGGTGAAAGGAATGTTAGTGTCAATGCACATGTTAGCGGAATTTTTTGTAGCAAATCAATGGCAAATGACATGAAATTCGGACTTATTTTCTCCAATGAGGATTCATATCTTGAAGATGTTTGTTCCCTGAACGGGATTAATAATTTTTTTATCATCAATCCAAAAGAGTTGAATGTTATCAGCGACAGACGCACACGAAACTTTATGGAACTAATTTCATCAATTGATTTCAAACTAGATTCATGTGTGGTGGAAAATTGCAACATTAATGGAAAAGCTGAAAGACTTTGCATATTTCCAATGAATTTTTTATTTACTGACACTGTTAGTTTTATTCATGAATTGACCGAAAAATTGTTTGATACATATAATGCCAACTTCAATAAGGCTTACTACACTAATGGCATATACAATTACATGAGAGATGAAGACAAATACGGAAACGCAATGTTAGAAAGACTACAACCCGAAAGAGATACGTTGGAAATTTTGGATGTGACAAAGGACACCTATAAAAAAGCGGTTCTGAATACCTTAGAGGCTAGGAAAATGAATTCCGTCTCATTTTGTTTTGTCAATAATCTGGAATCAAATTCTTTGAGATATTATGTCGGGGCCGGAAAAGATGTTATGACTGCTGAGGGTATCGATTTGGGTTATGTTGATCATTTTCTCGACATGTACGATTCACGAAAGCTCTATTCCAAAACTACAAATGCTTTGGTTAATTATTTGCTTTCAATTTATCAATAAAGTAGGCTTTCTATATTTCCAAACTCTAAAATATTTTATTATGAAAAAGCTATTATTTTCATTAGGAATCTTACAACTTTCGATTGTCAACACTAAAGCGCAATCGAGTACCATTGGGTTACAAGTCAAAACAGTTTATGTGGGTGCCAAAATACCAATTGTTTTCGATGCGGAATGTCCTAAAAACAAGAAACTCACCTATCAGATTTCGAACGGAAAAATTGAGCATAGCGGAGATACCATTTTTTTAATCGCAGCACAAAAAGGAGAAGTGGTTGTAAAAGTGATGAGTGGAAACAAACTTGTCGCATCTTCAAAATTCAAAGCAAAAGAAATGCCTCCATTCAAAATTACCCTTGGAGAACTAAATAGCAATAGCGTCTCCAACGTACTAGTAAAAATGCAAACCGGATTAAAATGTGAGGTTCCCGACTTTCTGCATGAAGATGACTATAAAGTGGTGAGTGCTACCGTATATTTCTCTGGCACAGGATTTCCGGATGTTGCGTTGGCGAACTTATATAGCAACAGTATCGAACCCTTACGCAACTTAATACAGAAGTGCACTGCAGGATCTCTAATAACTTTCGACAATATTAAAGTGAAAGGACCGGATGGTATCAGAAATGCTGAAGGAATTTCGATTATGCTTTATTGATAAATAAATTTGTGTTGTACTGCCACGAATTCACGAAACAAAATCTAAATGAAATAATTCGTGTATTCGTGGCTATTTAAAACAATCCTCAGTCGGAGACTGAGAGCTCTACAAAACACCGGTCAATAGAACGGCGCTAATTCGTCAAATCAAAACAATAATTCGTGCATTCGTGGCAACCCCAACATAACATAATCAGCTTCCCCCTTGGGGGATTGAGGGGGCCTCTTCCTACCTCCTACTCGCTATCAGCAAATTCAAATCCGTATACTTCAAATCAAATCTTTCACTCAGGAAAAAATTAGTCAAACTTCCTTTGAATAAATAAATACCACTACGAATATTCATCTTGTGCCAAATGATGTTATCAATGCCACCATCTTCGCCCGTTTCGAGAAGCAAGGGCATCAACACATTGCTAATGGCTTGAGAAGCCGTACGAGCAAAGCCGCTTGGAATATTAGGAACACAATAATGTATCACATCATACTTGGTGAAAATCGGATTCTCATGTGAAGTCACCTGACTAGTTTCAAAGCAACCGCCATGATCGATACTCACATCCACAATCACAGTGCCTGGTCGCATGTTACTCACCATTTCTTCTGATACAACCACTGGTGTTCTTCCAGCAGCACCACTTAATGCACCTATGGCCACATCGCAGGTCTTCAACTGCTTGCCAAGAATCCGTGGCTCGATTACAGATGTCCACATTCTAACACCAATATTATTTTGAAGACGCTTGAGACGATAAATGCTGTTGTCAAACACTTTAACACTCGCGCCCATTGCCAATGCCGTACGAGCTGCATATTCACCTACGATACCGGCACCAATGATAATAACTTTTGTCGGCGGAATACCGCTGATGCCTCCTACCAAGACTCCTTTACCGTTATTGGCATTGCTGAGGTATTGGCCGGCAATCAACATAATGGCACTTCCTGCAATCTCACTCATGCTTCTTACAATGGGGTTGTGTCCGCTGTCGTCTTTCAAATTTTCGAAACTAACTGCCGTTACTTTTTTCTCCATCATTTTTTCCAGAATCTCCTTTTTCATGATGGCCATATGAATGGGAGAAATGATGGTGGTGTCAGGTTTCAGCAATTCGCAATCTTCTTCACTTACAGGTGCACTTTTTACAATAATATGGCAATTGAAAATTTCTTTTTTATCATAAACAATTCTCACTCCCGTTTCGCTATAATCCTTATCGCTATAGTTGGAACCCTTCCCAGCATTGGATTCCATGATTACTTCATGTCCATTTGCAATTAAAACACCGGCGCCTTCGGGCGTTAATGCAATTCTGTTTTCGTTAAATGAAGTTTCTTTGGGAATGCCGATGGCTAGTGATTCTCCTTTAGGTTTTACATCCAGTTTTTCTTCCTGTGTCTCATAAGAAAATGAAGAGGAAACGAAAGGTTTTGATGTGGCCATAATGTATATGCTGTTTTTTGTTTTGCCACAAAGGCACTAAGGCAGAAAGAAACACGAAGTTTGTGAATGCAATTAGTATTTGTGGTTGTTTGTTTAGTGTTAGAACTTATTTTGCTTTTAAACAAGCAACAATTTAACAATTTACAACAATAATTTTATGTTTCGCGTTTCGGGATCAATCGTATTAATATAAACATGTACAACATCTGGCGGAAATATTCCAAGAGCTTTTTCGGGCCATTCCACAAAACAATAATTGCCTGAATACACACAATCTTCTACTCCTGCAGCCATAGCTTCGGTTTCACTTTTTAAACGATATAAGTCGATGTGATAAACCGTCTCACTTGTTGATGTTACATAATCATTGATAATAGGAAATGTAGGACTGCTTTGTCCAGACTGCACGCCCAATAAAGTACACACCGCGCTGATAAAAGTTGTTTTGCCGGCGCCCATTTCGCCATGAAAAGCCATGCATTTGCGACCGCTAGTTTGATCCAGCAGCCATTGAGCAGCCTTACTGATATCTGTCAGTTTGAAAATCAATTCCATGGTGCAAAGATATTTTCATATTTAGTAAGAACTATCGGAAATTTAAAAGATAATTTTGCAATATGGAAAAAATCGATTGGCAAGTGGAGGGCATGACCTGCAGCAACTGCGCTTTGAGCATTAATAAATTTTTGCAGAAAAGAGGCATGCAAGAAGTGAATGTAAATCCTATTGATGGGAAAGTAACTTTCATCGATAATAATCAAACTGATTTAGAAAAAGTAAAAATTGGCATAGCCGAACTGGGATATAAAGTCGTTTCAGAAAATAATGCAGCGGCTGAAAAAAAGAAATGGCTGCATAACAACAAACAACGCTTTTTATTTACACTTCCTTTTACAGCAGTATTGATGTTGCACATGCTCCATCGCTGGTTGCCTGTTCATTGGCTAAGCAATCCCTGGCTGCAACTGACTTTATGTTTACCTGTGTTCTTGGTGGGCATGCGCTTTTTTGGAAAAAGTGCATTAAACAGTTTGAAAAGTGGCATACCCAACATGAATGTGCTTGTAGCTTTGGGGGCTTTATGTGCTTTTATTTACAGTATAGTCGGCATGTTTTGGTATATGGATGCCAATTATATATTTTTTGAAACCGCAGCTTCAATTATAACACTCGTTTTTCTGGGAAATTATTTGGAAGAAGCTACGATGCAGTCTACTCAAAAAGCATTGAAATCATTAGTAAAATCACAGAAAGTGATGGCTAATATGATTGCATTCGATGACAAGCATGAAGAACAAATATTTCCGATTGAAAACACACAACTCAAAACTGGTGATTTGATTTTAATTAAAACCGGAGAGCAGGTTCCTGTTGATTGTAAAATTTTGTGGGGAGATTGTTTGGTAAATGAAGCCATCATTACCGGTGAAAGCATTCCATTAAACAGAACTAAAAAAGATTTTTTAATTGGCGGTAGTGTATTTGAATCTGGAACGGTAAAAGCACAAGTAACCGCTACAGGTAAAGACACTGTGTTATCAGGCATTATAAAAATGGTGCAAAATGCTCAGGCCGAAAAGCCTCCTATGCAAAAACTAGCTGATAAAATAAGTGCGGTTTTTGTACCAGTGGTGATTGCAATTTCCATCATTTGTTTTTTACTCAATTACTTTTTGTTTCATATTGCGTTCGATCATTCCATGATGAGAGCCATTGCTGTATTGGTAATTTCTTGTCCATGTGCTATGGGATTGGCCACACCCGCAGCCATTTCTGTTGGATTAGGGCGGGCTGCTAGAAAAGGTATCATTTTTCGTAATGCAGCAACATTGGAATCATTTAAAAAAATCAAACAGATTGTATTTGATAAAACTGGGACATTGACAACAGGCAACTTTACTATAGATAACTATCACACAAGTATAGACGAAAATGAATTCAAATCGATCGTTTATTCTCTTGAGAAATATTCAAACCACCCCATTGCAAATTGCATGGTTAAAGAATGGAATACGGCGTCATTAATCCGTTGGAAAAAAGTAGAAGAAATAAAAGGCATTGGTGTAAAAGGAGAAGACAATGAAGGAAATGTTTACGAAGTCGGTGCAAAAAAAATGATGAGCGTTGAAAACGATTCGGAATCTCACAATATTTATGTACTGAAAAACAAACAACTCATTGGATGGATTGATGTAAAAGATGAAATCAGACCTGAAGCAGCAGGAATCATGCAATGGTGCCATGAAAACGATATCAACACCATCATGCTCACAGGCGATTTAAAATCCAAAGCAGAAATAACAGCCTCAGCTTTAGGCATAACAAAAATTTATGCAGAACAAAGTCCGGCTCAAAAACTAGCCATCATTGATAAACTGAATCGAGATATTCCTACAGCCATGGTTGGAGATGGCATCAACGACGCTCCTGCCCTTGCCAAAGCCACTATTGGTATTTCAATCAGCGAAGCCAGTCAATTGGCGGTTCAACATGCCGATGTGATATTAATGAACCAAGGATTAACCAACTTGCCTGAGGCTTTGGGATTAGGAAGACATACTTTTCTTACCATTAAACAAAATTTATTTTGGGCATTTGCTTATAATATTGTTGCTATCCCTGTTGCGGCAGCAGGATTTCTTACACCTACATTCTCAGCTTTGGCCATGGGATTCAGCGATGTGATGCTAGCCGTGATTTCACTTCATTTGTTTATAAAAAAGGTTGTTTAACTTCAATGTTCATCGATTTATATTTTGAGTAATTCAATTTCTATATTAAAAAAGTACTGGGGGCATGACCAATTTCGGCCCATGCAACAAGACATTGTAAATGCGGTGTTGCAAAAGCAAGATGTATTGGCTTTATTACCAACTGGCGGCGGTAAATCTATTTGCTTTCAAGTACCTGCCATGTTGATGGATGGAATTTGTATTGTAGTAAGTCCTTTGATTGCATTGATGAAAGACCAAGTTCAAAATCTGAACAACAAAGGAATTCCTGCCCTTGCGATTTATTCCGGCATGAGTTTTCCTGAAGTCAAAAAAACGCTTGAATCTGCTGTAAATGATGAATGCAAATTTTTGTACGTTTCCCCAGAAAGATTAGAAACCAGATTATTTGAAGAATATTTGCCTGCAATGGATGTGTGCTTAATTGCTGTAGATGAAGCCCATTGTATCTCTCAATGGGGTTATGATTTCAGACCTTCTTATCTTAAGATTTCACAGCTGAGAGAAGAGCTGAGAAATGTTCCAGTGATTGCACTCACGGCATCGGCTACATTGGATGTACAAAATGACATTTGTGACAAATTATTGTTCAAAAAAAATCAGTTAAGATTTCAGCAATCTTTCGCTAGGCCAAATCTTTCTTATAATGTAATTGAGCCCGCATCAAAAGCCAATAAAATGATTGAGCTGCTGACTGATATCAGAGGCACGGCCATTGTATATTGTAAAAGCAGAAAGCAAACCCAACAGATGGCTGAATTGCTGCAACAACATCAGATGAGTGCTGATTTCTACCACGCAGGTTTAACCAATGAAGAAAGATCTAAAAAACAAAACGACTGGATCAATAACAAAATAAACGCCATTGTTTGTACGAATGCGTTTGGCATGGGCATCGACAAACCTGATGTAAGATTGGTCATTCATTTGGGCATTCCTGAAAGTCTTGAGCATTACTACCAGGAAGCAGGACGCGCTGGAAGAGATGGAAAATACGCTCAAGTTTTTTTGCTTTTTGATAAAAAAGAATTCAATGATCATAGAGAACTTAACAACCTGCGTTACCCCGACTTCCCTATACTAAAAAAACTTTACATCGACTTGATGAATTATCTGCAGGTTGCAGCAGGAACCGGAGAAGGACAATCCTTTGATTTTGACATCAGCAGTTTTACAGAAAATTTCAAATGGAATATCTTACAAGCCACTTATGGTTTGCAGGCTTTGGCACAAGAAGGCTTGTTTTATATTTCGGAAAATTCATTCAAGCCTTCGCAATTGGTATTTACAACTTCCAAATCAGCATTATTTGAATTCGAAAAGACATATCCTGCATTGGAGCCGATAATTAAAGGTTTATTACGTAGCTATGAAGGAATTTTTGATTACCCATGTTTCATTTACGAAACCATGCTGGCTAAATTTTTATCGACACCTATTGGCATCATTAGAAACAATCTTCAACTATTGCATAAAATGCAAATGGTTAAATATACTGTTGCATCAGACAAGCCACAGATTGTGTTAATGAGAAACAGAATGTATGCAGATGATTTCAGTTTCAATGTCAAAAATTTTCAAGAAAGAAAAAGAAAGCATTTAGAAAGAATCGAAAAAATGATTGCCTTTACTGAAGATTCAAATACTTGCAGAAGTGTTTTCATTGCCAATTATTTCAATGATAAAAATTTAGCCAACTGCAATAATTGCGATAATTGTAAAAATTCAAACCGAATTTCATTAACACCGACTACTTTTAAAAATATAAGTGACGCCATTCAAAACCAACTTCAGGATGATGCAACGACATATTCGAAACTAGAAAAAGCATTGCATAATTTTGACAAAGATCATATTCATGAAGTAATCCAATTTATGCAGGCTGAAAATAAAATTAAAACAGATGCTTGGGGCAATTTTAGGAAGAATGGGTGATGGGATGAGGAGTCAAAATTCAAAGGATATCTCAGCTGAGAAAATGTAAAATGTAAAATATTGAATGTAGAATGTAAAAGTTGTATTTCGGCAATGAAACAGTCAGCATCTCAAGAATTAAATAAGAAATAAGGATATGACTTTTCGTTTCATGAATTTGCAATCTCTTTTTAAAAAAATCTCTGCGTAAACTCTGATAACTCAATTCTCTGCGGTAAAAACAATTCGTGAATTCGTGGTTATAAAATATATAATAAGAAAGTAAAAATAAGAAATAAGGAAGTGGCAGCCCCCTTAATCCCCCGAAGGGGGAAATGAAAACAACACCTTCAAGGCTTTGCGAGCTTTGAGTGAAACCAATTCGTGAAAATTTGTGTCTTTGAGCCTTTGTGGCAAAAAAAAGGGACCAAGATAAAAATCTAGTCCCGCTTTAAAATCCAATATCCTATGAAAAACCGAAACGAAGATAGAGCAGAAATTTCTTTTTAAACAATTAATTTCAATTTATTTTTTTGTTTTTGCCAAGATAATTTATAGAAAATAACAACAACTTTCTAATCACCTCATTAACAGCACTTTTTTTGAAAATTTCCAATTTTATATGATCTGAAGAAAAAATAAAAAAATGGCAGCCTAAATCAAGATTACCACAATGGTGAAACAATTTCTTCATTATTGCATTTTCAACAATTTCTTTACGTAGTCAAAACTAATAATTCAAAGAGCATTTTATTGTAATGATCAGTAACTTTATCATCATGAAATGCCCATAAGATTCAGCCTCTTAGCAACCGGCAATGAGCGTTCAAGGGCATAAAATGTGACAATAATATAAAATAATATACACACGTGAGAAGAATTATATTTTCAATCTTTTTCATTTTATTAACGGGCTTCTTGGCATCTTCATTCATTGACAGTCAATCAAAAAAATTCAGCAAAATAAAATTGGGAGAATTATTGTTCAAAGAGAAGTTTCTATCGAAGGATTCCACTGTAAGTTGCGCAAGTTGTCACCGTCCTGCATTTGCATTCGCAGATTCCTTATCCTTCAGCATCGGTATTAACAACATGCCAACAAAAAGAAATACCCCATCTGTTCTCAACATGAAAAATCGTCCTTATTATTTTTGGGATGGAAGAGCAGAATCTCTTGATGAACAGGCGCTGATGCCTATTGAAAATAAAGATGAAATGGGATTACCCATTCCTGAGGCAGTTGCAAGACTTAGAGAAAATACATTTTATAATCATTATTTTAAAAAAGTTTTCGGTCAAGAACCGGACGCCACTTTACTAGCAAAAGCTTTTTCTGCTTATGAAAATTCATTAGAAACGGAAGACAGTAAATTTGATAAATGGGGAAATAAAAAAGCGAAATTGACTGATGAAGAAGAATTTGGAAGACAAGTTTTTCTTAGTGAAAAAGCGAAATGTTTTGATTGTCACAAATTTGAAGATTTCACCACAGATGAATTTAAAAACATCGGTTTATTTAATGGAAAAAATCTGAATGACAGCGGAAGATATTCAATTACAAAAGACAAAGCAGATATCGGAAAATTCAAAACGCCGGGATTAAGGAACATTGCCGCAACTGCACCTTATATGCATAATGGTATGTTTGCTACTTTGGAAGAAGTTATCGATTTTTATAACGACCCACGTCAAAAAAATCCGGATGCTATCAATTTGGATTCAACTTTGCAACAACCACTCGGATTAACTGACAAAGAAAAAAAAGGATTGGTCGTATTCCTTAAAACACTTACTGACATTAGGTTTGAGAAATAATCCTGATGATTGTTATCAGTTTTCTTGCTGCTGAATTTTGTTTTATTTTGTAGCGTTTTATTTTTCTTAACAGATTACCTTTAACAAAACATTAGTCAGTACTTTTATTGAATTAAAAAACGATTATTATAATTTAGAATTAACTAAAACTAATTACCATGGAAGCAGCAAAATCAAAAATTTTATTGTGCGAAGATGATACGAATCTTGGCATGGTGTTGA
>CANGEZ010000010.1 GCA_947452875.1 Chitinophagaceae bacterium | reverse complement strand
TTCCAGTTGCAGTTAAAGGAACTGCAGTGGCAGCAATACAATATGACAAAGGCGAACCAACAGTTGGCGCCGATGGTGTTGGGTTAACCGTAACCGTTATTGAAGCTCTTGGACTTTCGCCGCAGTTTGTAGTTTGACTTACATAATAGTTGACATTTCCGGATGTAGCTGTTGATGGTGTTGGAGCAGTTGAATTTCCTGTGCCACCTGATGAAGTAGTGTACCATAATAATCCACTACCTGTTGCGGTTAGAGGATTTGCAATGGCATCTTGGCAATATACTACCGGAGATGATACTACCGGAGTTGCAGTTGCAGCAACGATAGTAACAACAATAGATGCACGAGGTCCCTCGCAACTATTTACAGTCTGACTCACATAATATGCCGAGTTGCCAATTGTTGCTGATGATGGCGTTGGGGCTGCAGCCAAAGCAGTACCACCCGTTCCGAAATAATACCAATGCAAATCAGTCCCAGTTGCAGTAAGTTGACTGGTAGGTGATCCAATGCAATACGTTATAGGAGTGACAACGGTAGGAGGGGAAGGCAATGGTGTTATGCTTACTGTTATAGGTGTTCTTGGGCTTTCGCCGCAGTTGCCATTTTGAGTTACAAAATAAATTGTATTTCCTGGTGTTGTAGTTGAAGGGATTGGTGCAGTCGCACTACCAGTTCCGCCTGTGGCATTTGTGTACCATAATAATCCATTGCCAGTTGCAGTTAAGGCAGTAGCTATGGAGTTCTGACAAAATGTAACAGGAGTATTTACAGCTGGGGCCGGAGTTGCGTCAATGGTGTTAACAACAATAGGAACTCGAATGCTTTCACCACAGGTTAATGTTTGGCTTACATAATAAGTGATATTGCCTACAGCAGCCGTTGAAGGTATTGGAGCTGTTGCAGTTCCTGCAGGGCCACCTGTTAATGTACTATACCATAATAAGCCAGAACCATTTGCTGTAAGTGGCGATGCTACCGAATTTTGACACAACGTAACCGGTGTTGTTACTACAGGAGGAATAGGCGTTAAAGTTACATTTACTGTAAAATCTTTTGTAATTGGACAGTTACCGCCTGGATCAGATGATGTGACAGAGTAAACAGTTGTTACTGTAGGTGTGGCCGTAACTACAGAACCGGTTGTAGTGTTTAATCCGGCGCCGGTCCAGCTATATGTTCCATTTCCTCCCGAAGCAGTAAGATTTACACTCTCACCAATACAAATTGTGGTTGAAGATGAGGCACCACCAGAACCTGCACTTGTAGACACATCAAGAATATTTACACCTGATAAAGGCGCAATTGTATAATCGCAAACATCTCCTGCATATCCATCAAACATGAGGTAATAAGTATTGCCGATTGTTAGGCCAGTTGCCGTAACTGCAGTTGGAAACAAACTGGGTTGAATTTGTCCGTAACAACCATAAGTATTCACTGCTCCGGATCCACATCCGCCATCATAAAACATCATTTGAATGCCATTGCCGGTTGCACTATTGCTCACCCAAACATTAAATGAAGCAGTAGTTGCAGAAGCCACAAAAGTGATGAATGAATTATTTTCTAAGGTGCCACAAAATGCTGCTGTTAATTCGGGCCATTCATCTGCATTGTAAGTACTAGAAGTATTTCCACAATAGCCGCTGAAATTACACACTGCTGTAGCAGCAACGCAATCATCGCCAGCAGGAGGATTTCCCAAGCAAGGGGGTTGTACCGGAGGAGGAGGTGCTGGTGTATTGTTGAATGTGATGCTCCAGCTATTTAAAGTTCCGGTGAATAAACCTAAAACATCTTGAATACATAAAGACCAAGTTCCATTAGCATTTTGTCCATTATTTACGGCTCCTAATGGTTCATCAGGAAGATAGGAACCTGTAAAAGGTGCGATTCCTGTAGATATTGAGGAAAGTGCGGTTCCTGTAAAACAAGTACCTGTGAAGTTTTGTCCGGAACCTCCATTTTGAACTGAAAGAAAAACAATAGTGCCATCTGGAGCATGTAATGCAATTTCTAAATCAGAATCCCAGGTATGTGTAATATCCAAACATACAGTAGCCACGCCAAAGCTGTTATTGATTGTTCCTATCCCTGTTACATTGATAGGAAAGCAAGTTGGTGTTGCGCCGGCATCAGGAATATCTCCTCCAGTGCCATTGAAGGTTTGTGCAAAAACAAAAGTATTGGTCAGCGACAAAAATGAAAAAAACAGTACAATGCCTAATCTCATCTTTATTGATTTGATTTTTTATATTGGTTGTATATTCTGTAAGCAGTTTCTTTGGCAGCATTGCCCTCTCCAAAACTTTCAATAACATATTTTACTGGAATCCATTTTTTAAATTCCGTTTCGCTAATGTGGCGGCTTGATTTTAACACAAAACATCTTACAGGAAATCTTTCTGCCATAAAAAAACTGACCCCTTCTTTTTTCTGAATTAATGCTTGAAGTGATAACACATCATTTCTTTCTGTTACTCCGGAAATGTAGATGTAATATTCAAATTGCAGATCGCATTTATTTGGATTCGCGTTATGAATTGAAAATGATTGGGCAGAAAAAAAAGTAAAGGCGAGCAACAAGAAAATTTTGAAAAATCTCATAAAATCATCTTTGGGTTTTGAATCAATAGTATGGCTATGAATTCTCAGAATATAAAGGTAAAAAAAAATAAACAAACTGAATTTTTTTATAATGTTCAGTTCGCTAATTTTGAGTTTTGTAATTTTTCATGAATGTGAAGACACTTCTTATAAATATTTTATTCTTTTCCATTTTTGCTGCTTCAGCCCAGCAAATTTCATTTCAAACGAACCTTGGCAAAATTTCATCAGGAAAAGCCTCAAAGAATATCAATCAAATCTACTTTCTTAAAACTTCAATTATTCAACATTCAGCTAATGGCCATGTTGTGTTTGCTGAAAAAAATAGCATACAGTCAAATGCATCTGGTGATTTCATACTCAATATCGGTTCAGGAAAGAAAATCAATGGAAACATAGATTCTGTAAATTGGTCGGATGATTCCTTTTTTCTGATTATCGAATCTGATACTTCAAAAAAAAACCAAGAATATTTTAAATACGTTTCCAATCTCAGAATACCTACAGAACTTAATCAGAATAATTTGGAAGGAATGGTTAGTGATGACCAATCGAAAGGTTGGGGAAGTATTGTTATTCCCAATTCTAAAGGTAGAAGGCCTAAGAAGATTACTGCAGATTTAAGTACTCAATATGTCAACATTGCCTACCCGGCGGATACCTATCCAATATATCGACATTACGAGTGGTTTGATCTAGATGGGAATGGCTTAGGCAATAGTTTTATGCTTACTTACAGTGAAAAAACAAGGCATGAGTTTTTTGAAAATACCAATAAACTCGGTGACGTAAAACTTTATGCAAAAGCATTTCAGGAATTACAAATCAAAGGACTAGACCACAATATTGAACTTTTTTTAACCCAGCCTGAAAAAATCACCAATCTTAGCGAAACCTACGCTATTAAAGGGCCTTGGAAGTTGATTTACTTTATCGAGTGGTAATTAATTTACTGATTTTATTGGAATGGTATCTATGACTTTCTGAACAGGAATTGAATCATAACCTGGTATCAAGCCTTTCATTTCCGGAGCGATTGAATCTGTTTGCTGAATCATTTTTTCCTGCTGAAGTGCCGCTGCTTTTTTATCCTTGGCTTTTTTCTTGCTCTTCTCTGCTTTTTTTTCTTTTTCTGCTTTTTTTGCAGCTAGTTCATTTGCAGCATCGTCATCAATTTTCTGTTTGGCATGCTGGATGATGAAGTAATATTTTCTCACGTTCACATTGTCGACTAATGCGGTAATCACTTCCACAAAATTTCCATCTTTGTTCCATTCTGTGTCTTTCTTTTCTTTTTGGCCATCGGTTTCAATTCTGAATCCAACATTAGGAATAAAGTATTCGCCATCTGCAATACCCAAAGCGAAAATAGGCGCTTCAGGTGTTCTGCCTTTGCCGCTGTAAATCATAGCCTCCATAATTTTATCGTTTAGGTCCATGAAGTATTTCCCACTATCTTGATATAAAACTGCAGAATCCATGATCAAATTTGCTTGATACTCTCTTTTGCTTACCTGTTGATAGGCGTATGATATTTCTCTAAGAATTAATAGACTCAAGGGGTGTGTTTGCAAAAAAGGTCGCGACCGTTTAATGACCTCTCTGCATTCTCCATTCAAATTCAAATCATAAATTTCTTGTTCTTTTTCCATGTCCTCTAGTGGTTTGTAATGAGGATTTCCGGTATAACCAATCATTAATGCCAATACTTCGGAATTGGTGAGCGATGAATCATTGTTCAAGAATCGAATAATCAGTTTTTGGTAATACAAGCTGCTGGTTCTATCTTGACTACTATCAAGTATGGCTTTAAAATCCCTTTTGTAAATAAATGGAGGTTCTGGAGGCGTTTCGGTTTGTTCGTAAGCCAATTTGCTGATTAACAAGGCTGTTATCAAAAAAAATATTCTTGCAGTCATTGAAAATGGATTTTCGGAGGCGAAAGTTAAACAAACAGGCTCATTTTTCGTGCGAAATGTCAATAAAAAAATCTTATTCCCTTTGCTAGCTTACATTAAATGTTTACATTTGCGCCGCTAAAAGATTCCGAAAAGCAAGTTGCGTCTGAACTATTTAGCATCAAATGAGAGCATAACCCACCATATCAAATCTAGTGTGCTAGTTAAACAGCATACCTTTTGCAGATTACTGCAATAACATTCAATAATTTTCAATCAATAAAAATCAAATACAAACATGGCAGATTTACGTTATCAACGAAACTTTGGTATTGCCGCTCACATTGACGCCGGCAAAACCACTACCACCGAACGTATTCTTTATTATACGGGTGTGAATCACAAAATCGGAGAAGTGCACGAAGGTGCTGCTACGATGGACTGGATGGCTCAGGAACAAGAAAGAGGTATCACTATTACTTCAGCTGCTACCACTTGCTTTTGGAATTTCCCAACTGTACAAGGCGTTAAAAATGCGGATACAAAACAATTCAAATTCAACATCATTGATACTCCGGGTCACGTGGATTTTACCGTAGAGGTAGAACGTTCACTTCGTGTATTAGATGGTTTGTTGGCTTTGTTCTGCGCAGTATCTGGCGTTGAACCACAATCTGAAACTGTTTGGCGTCAAGCTAACCGTTACAGAGTACCACGTATCGGATTCGTAAATAAAATGGATCGTAGTGGTGCAGACTTCTTAAATGTAGTTAAACAAGTAAAAGAAATGCTCGGTGCAAAAGCAGTTCCTCTGCAATTGCCAATCGGTGCTGAAGATAATTTCAAAGGTGTGGTAGATTTGATTACCATGCAAGGAATGGTTTGGGATGATGCTACTCAAGGTATGACTTACAAAGTAGTTCCTATTCCTGAAGATATGATTGACGAGGTTAACGAGTGGAGACAACACCTTGTAGAAGCAGTTGCTGAATATGATGAGAAATTATTGGAGAAATTCTTTGATGATCCTGCTTCCATTACAGAAGCTGAAATGCATGAAGCTATCCGTAAAGCGGTAATTGATATTTCTATTATCCCAATGATGTGTGGTTCTTCTTTCAAAAACAAAGGAGTACAAACTGCATTGGATGCCATTTGTCGTTATTTGCCTGGTCCTTTGGATATCGAAGCTGTTTCGGGAACCAATCCTGATAATGGTGAGGAAATCAAAAGATCAGCAGATGCTAAAGAACCATTTGCAGCTTTGGCTTTCAAAATTATGACAGATCCTTTCGTAGGTCGTCTGGCTTTCTTCAGAGCATATAGTGGTCGCTTAGATGCGGGCTCTTATGTATTGAATACCAGAACAGGAAAGAAAGAGCGTATCAGTCGTATCATGCAGATGCACGCCAACAAACAAAATCCAATTGATTTCATCGAAGCAGGTGATATCGGAGCGGGTGTAGGTTTCAAGGATATCAAAACTGGAGATACTTTGTGTGATGAAAATCATCCAATCGTATTGGAAGCCATGACCTTCCCTGAGCCTGTAATTTCTATCGCTATTGAGCCTAAAACACAGGCCGATGTTGATAAAATGGGTATGGCAATTGCCAAGTTGGTGGAAGAAGATCCAACCTTACGTGTAAAGACAGACGAAGAAACCGGACAAACTATTTTGAGCGGTATGGGTGAGTTGCATTTGGAAATCATCATCGACAGGATGAAGCGTGAATTTAAAGTTGAAATCAATCAAGGTGCTCCTCAGGTGGCTTATAAAGAAGCATTTAGAACTATGGTTCAACACCGTGAAACTTATAAGAAACAAACGGGTGGTAGAGGTAAATTCGGTGATATCGTGTTTGAAATCGGACCTGCTGATGAAGAATGGATGAAAGAAAATCCATTAGGTGGGTTACAGTTCGTAAACGACATCTTCGGAGGTTCAATTCCAAAAGAATTTATTGCTCCAATCATCAAAGGTTTTACCACAAGTATGAGTAATGGTGTATTGGCTGCTTACCCAATCGTTGATATGAAAGTAAGAGTGTTTGATGGTAGTTACCATGATGTGGATTCTGATGCGATTTCGTTTGAATTGTGTGCTAAACAAGGTTTCCGTGAAGCTGGAAGAAAAGCAAAGCCAGTTTTGTTAGAACCAATTATGAAAGTAGAAGTATTAACTCCTGATCAATACATGGGTGATGTTACGGGTGATCTTAACCGTCGTCGTGGAATGTTGGAAGGAATGGACAGCAGACATGGTGTTCAGGTTATCAAAGCAAAAGTGCCTTTGAGTGAAATGTTTGGATATGTAACTCAATTGCGTTCTTTGTCAAGTGGCCGTGCTACTTCAACTATGGAATTTAGTCATTATGCTCCTGCACCAACTAACGTTGCAGAAGAAGTAATCGCTAAATCAAAAGGTAAATTGAAAGTAGAAGATTAATAATCACTTTTTAAATAATGAAATGCCCTGTTCGAAAGAATGGGGCATTTTTTTTAGAGGTATAATCATGAGCAAATGCACAGGGATTTATAGTAAATAGACGGTTTTTATTTGCTTTTTTTGTTGCTACCATTTAAACGGTGAAAGTTCATAGATTTTGTTTTTCCCTCTCTTTCTTAACGTCAAATACCTCAATCATAAACAGCATTTTCTTTTCATTTTTCCGTTAAAATCACATTTTTATTTTTTAATCTTTTTTCAATTTTGTAAAATGAAAAAAGAAGAATTGATTATCATAGACATTGAAACAGCATCATCTTTCCCTAATTATGATGCGATGGATTTTCAATGGCAGGAATTATGGGTAGAGAAAAATAAAAGACATTTAAATGAATATCTAGATGCCTCTGAATGCTACCAGCAAAGGGCCGGTGTTATGGCAGAATTTGGAAAAATTATTTGCATTTGTATCGGTTATTTTTCAGGCAATGGAGATGTGCCACTAACAACAAATTTGTTTTTTGGAGATGACGAGAAAAAATTGCTTATTGATTTTTTAAAAACATTAAATCATCTCAAAAAAAAGAAAATAGTTTTTGCGGGCCATAATATCAGAGAATTCGATTTGCCTTTTATTTGCAGAAGGTTATTGATAAACAACATCCCGGTACCAGATTTTTTAGATTTACAAAACACAAAGCCCTGGGACAATAACATCATAGATACCTTTCAATACTGGCGTTTCGGCGATTACAAAAACTATACTTCACTTAATTTACTTGCAAAAGTGTTGGGTATACCTTCTTCTAAAGATGATATTGATGGAAGTATGGTTGGTCCTTTGTATTGGGAAACAGATAGCATTCAAAAAGAAATAAATCTTTTAAGAATTGCAGGGTATTGTCAAAAAGATGTTGAAGTAACAACAAAAATTTTATTCAGATTAACAAGCTTTACTTAAAGGGTAAAATCCTTTTTCACTTTTGCACCAGGATTGAAAACTTCCTGAAGTACACTGGCTAGTCTGATGCCAGCAACTACAAGCTGACTTTTAATAACACTGATATTGTTATCGATATAAGCTTTATCCATGTAATTGTTTTCGAAACTATACACTCTATCTAGATAAGAGCGGGATTGATACATCCAGTTGAGTTCATTGATTTTACTGATATTGGCAATTTCATCTTTCGACATGGTGCTGATAATGTTCATGCAAGTGTCGATATTGATGTTTTTATATTCCAGTATTTGAGTATCCCAAATGCTGTGTAAATTCCCTGAAACGTATGGAGAGTTGATCATGATGGTGTTGCCACCTTTATCAATGGCGTAACCTGTATGTAAGGGCTGGTGCAAGTCTCCAACTAAATGAAATATCACCAAGATTCTGTTTTTGATGTCTTTTTTAGACATGCCATTGGTTTTGTAATTTCTCAATTCATTTATAGCAGAGTGTAAAACAGTCATTACATTTCTTTCTGCAGAGGGTACATATTTTTCGCCTTTGTCCATATCTAAATAATGCCAAGGTCTCATGTAATTATAATAGCTGTTGCCTCTTTGTTCATCCATCCAAACAGATGCTTCTTCAAAACTTATGTTTCCAAGATATTCTTTAACCATTTTCCTAGTGGAATCATCTAGTAGTTGATAAGCAATTTTTGCCACTAACTCGTGCCCTGTTTTGCCCCATGCATAAGATTTCTCAGATTTTGTAATTATTATGGAAATTAACAACAAAACAATTAACAGCTTTCTCATTTTTCTAATTTTCATCAAAGCTACTAATAAAGATTTTGAATAACTATCATTAGATTATCATTATCTCTAATAAGGAATAAAAAAAAACTTATTCAGTAAAATAATTGATTTAAATTGCACCTCCTTAATTAATTTATTATGATTAACTACAAATCAGGATTTTTAGGATTTGTGATTGCTTTTGTTTTTTCTGCTCCATTGTTTGCGCAAGAAAAAACTGCAACACAATCGCCGCTTACTACTGCAACTGCCGATACATCAGTAAACGAAGAAGGAAAGGAGAATATTCTTGATAATATTCCTATTGTTTCTTTAGATGAGAATGATGATCAAGATGGCAGTGCTCAAAACATTTCCGGACAATTGAATTTGGGAAGAAATCCATTTGCTAATGCCGCTTCATTTAATTTCAATGTGGTTCGTTTTCGCATTAGAGGTTATGATGCTGATTTGTTCAGCACGAACATGAATGGTGTTGCCATGGAAAATCTTGACAATGGTTTTACTCCTTATGGACTTTGGGGTGGACTTAATGATGTCATGAGAAACAGAACAAATGCTTATGGGCTACAATCCAATAAATTTTCATTTGGTTCTATTGGAGGTGCTACCAATCTTGATACAAGAGCATCTAAGCAGTGGAAACAAACAAAAATCGGGTACGCACTTTCTAACAGAAATTATGTACACAAGTTTAGTTACACCACCTCAACAGGGTTTAATGCAAAAGGCTGGGCATTTAGTTTTTCAGGCTCACGCAGATGGGCAGACGAAGGATTTACTGATGGAACATACTACGACGGATGGTCAGGTTATTTTGGTGTAGATAAAAAAATCAATGAAAGACATTTGTTGTCATTTGTTGCATTTGCCACACCAACTGAAAATGGCAGACAAGGATCTTCGGTTCAAGAAATGTTAGACATCGCGGGCACTAATTTTTATAATCCATATTGGGGTTATCAAAATGGAAGAAAAAGAAATTCAAGTGTTGGTAAAACATTTCAACCCATTGGTATTTTAACTCACGAATGGAAAATAAATGACAAAACAACTTTGACTACTGCTGCATCTTACTTATTTGGCGACAGAAGTACAACTGGCTTAGATTGGTACAATGCACCAGATCCAAGACCAGACTATTATCGTTATTTGCCAAGCTATCAAGATGATCCAATGATACGCCAACAAGTTTATGATGCATTGAAAAATGATATCAACAAAAGACAAATCAACTGGGACGCTTTATACAATGCCAATTACGGTAATTATGAAACCATCAAAGATGCAAACGGAGTGTTAGGTAATACTTATTCTGGTAAAAGATCTCTTTACATCCTTGAAGAAAGAGTAACTCATACCAATAAGTTTAATGTCAATACTACTTTCACTACATCAATCAACAACCATATTGATCTTACTGCAGGATTAAGCTACGAAAACCAAAAAAATCATTATTTCAAAAGAGTAAATGATTTATTGGGTGGGCAGTTTTATGTGGATTTAAATCAATTTGCTGAGAGAGATTTTCCTTCAAATGAATTGGCAGGACAAAACGATGCTAACAATCCCAATAGAATAGTATATCAAGGAGATAAAGTTGGTTATAATTACGACATCAACATTCAAAAAGCAACGGGTTGGGTTCAAACAAATGTAAAATTAAGAGGACTTGATTTCTTTTTAGGTGCGGAAAATTCTTATACTAATTTTAGTAGAGTAGGTCATGTAAGATCAGGTCTTTTCCTTGACAATTCTTATGGTAAATCAGCTGAACATCAATTTTATAATTATGCTTTTAAAGCAGGCATGACTTATAAGCTAGCGAAAATGAATTATGTTTTCTTGAATTCTCGTTATGAAACTAGAGCGCCATTCTTTGATAATGCATATCTAGCTCCAAGAACTAGAGACTATGTTCAAGATAATTTGCGTAGCGAACATATTTCTTCAGTTGAAGCCGGTTATGCACTTATTGCTCCAACAGTAAAATTCAGAGCAACTGCATATTATACTAAGTTCGACCATCAAGCCAATGTGCTTACTTTTTATAACGATCAGTTAAGATCTGTTGTAAATTATGCGTTGAGTAATATTGGTAAAACACATACAGGAGTTGAGTTGGGAACTGAAGTGATTATTTACAAAGGCCTTTCTGCAAACGCAGCTGCCGGTATTGGTAAATTTACTTATGATACTAGACAGCTAGCAACAGTTACATCTGATAACAGCTCTTCAATCATTGCAAAAGATCAACTTATCTATTCAAAAAATTACTACGTACCAACACCACAACAAGCTTACAATGTTGGATTGAATTATCGTTCACCTAAATATTGGTATGTAAATCTTAATTACAACCATTTTGAGTCTATGTGGCTTGATTTCAATCCTGTTAGAAGAACCGCAGCTGCAGTTAATGGCATACCTGAAAATTCTGCATTATGGCATGATATTTTAGATCAGACAAAATTAAGTCCACAAAGTACCTTGGATTTATTTGCAGGTTATTCATGGTTGATGAACAAGAAATTTAAATCAATGAGTAAAAGAACTTTTTTGCTTTTCAATCTAGGTGTTAATAATATTTTGAATAATACAAATATCGTTTCAGGTGGTTACGAGCAATTGAGATTTGATTACGCAGAAAAAAATGTTGATAAATTTCCTCCAAAGAAATTTTATGCATACGGAACAAATTTTCAAGCCAGCATCGCTTTGAGATTCTAATTAATAATAAATAAACATTTTAAAATAAAAAACATGAACAAAATCCAGAAATTGATTTCAGCCTGCATGTTATTTGTAGCTGTAATTTCAATCAATGCTTGTAAAAAAACATTTGACGCACCTCCTGGGCCGGGTGATGTAAACATTGTGGCTAACACAAGTATTCAAGCTTTGAAAACGTACCATACCATCCCAGGTGTATTTGACATGATCACTGAAGATGTAATCATTTCAGGTATTGTAACAGCAAACGACCAAAGCGGTAATCTTTACAAGCAATTATTTATTCAGGATACAACCGGAGCGATTCAGCTTTTAGTTGATGCTTATAGCTTATACGCAACTTATCCAGTTGGCAGACGTGTTTATATCAAATGTAAGGGACTTACTTTGACAGACTCCTACAGCAATTTGGTTTTAGGATATAAAGCTGTGGTTGACAATTTACCATCAATTCAAGGAATTCCAGGAGCTGTTGTTAGTAATTTTCTGATTGGAGGTTCTTTGAACAATCCTGTTGAGCCAATTCATGTGACTTTGTCTCAGTTAGGAACTAGTTTAAGCGATAAATATATAAATGCTTTTATTCAGTTAGATAATTATGAATTTTCAACAGCTGATACTTCAAAAACTTATGGCGATACTTCATCTTATAAAAGTACTGTAAACAGAAATGTAAACCTTGGTTGCGGAAGTGCTATCAATACAATTGTACGTACAAGTGGATATGCAAATTTCGCGGGACAGCATTTGCCAAAAGGGAATGGAAGTATCGCAGCTATTTATACTATTTACAGATCTTCTCCAACAAGTAATACGACCACAAAACAATTGATTTTACGCGACATCACTGATGTACATTTTGATAGCGCTCGTTGTGGTGGAAATCCTAACCCTAATCCTAATCCAGGTGGAAGATTGACTATTGCTGCTGTTCGTGCACTATATGCAGGTGCTAATATTAAATTGACTTCTTCTGCTTCAATTGCAGGCGTTGTGACTTCAGATGCTGCTAATAAAAACATTTCTACTGGCGCATTGATTTTGCAAGATGGTAGTGGTGCTGCAATAACTGTATACTTAGGTGGAACGATTACATATAATGTAGGTGATTCAATTATAATGGACATTACAAATGACTCTCTATTAAATTACAGAGGTTCTTTAGAATTAAAAACCCCAGTAGGATTTACGGCTCCTACACCTGTTGCTACTGGAAGAGTGGTAACTCCTGCAATAAAAACAATTGCTGAATTAAATACAGGTCTTGGATTGTCTTTAAGTGCAGCTGGAAATTTAGATTGTGTTTTGGTGAAAATCAGCAACGCAACTGCAAGTGGAAACGCAACTTATTCAGGAAGTAGCACTTTGACAGACGCTTCTGGTACTATTACATTGTACACTTCTGCAACTGCATTATTTAGTGGAACAGCTTTACCATCAGGTCCTAAAAATTGGACTGGTCAAGGTAAAAATTACAATGGAACAACTAAAGAGTTTTTAATTAGAAACACAAGTGATGTACAATAATCATTTACAATAAAAATGAATTCAAAAATGAGGCTGCAATAATTGTAGCCTCATTATTTTAAAAAAGAAATTATGAAAAAAATATTTACATCCATAAACTCATTTTCAAGTGTCATCAGAATCCAAAAGATTTTCTTGTTGATGATTTCATTTTTGCTAATTAATTCAAATCAAGCACAGATTTTAATTACAGCATCAGGTTCTAACTCAGAAAACTTTGATGCGTTAATTAACACGGGTTCAGGAACCTGGACAGACAACAGTACGATAGCTAATTGGTATTCTCAAAGATTTGGCACAGGAACAACATATTCGGCGAGCACAGGCTCTTCAAACGCAGGAGGGCTTTATAGTTTTGGTTCTACAGGAGCTACAGAAAGAGCATTAGGTAGCATTGGCTCTAACAATGCTGCAGTAGGCGGATTCGCTCATGGTGTACAATTGAAAAATACATCAGGAGGAACCGTTTCAAATGTTCAGGTAAGTTACACACTCGAACAATGGAGAAATTCAGGAACAAATGTTGTCAATCAATTGTATTGTTACTATAAAAAAAGCACTAATAGGATAGATAGTTTAAATCCACCAGATACTTTTCATATTCCTCCAGTAGATATCAATGCTATTAATGGATGGACTCCAATTTCTGGGTTGACATTAGTCGCTCCAATTTCAACTGGTACTGCAGGCGCATTGGATGGAAATGCTGCTGCAAATAGGGTTTCAATTTCTGGGTTTACCATTCCAGGCCTAACATTGGCAAACAATGAATTTTTAATGATCAAATGGGACGATTCTAATCATGTAACTTCTGATCATGGATTAGGCATTGATGATGTAAATATCAGCTGGACTGTTTCGACAACAACAGTACCAAGTTTGTCGGCGTCTTCTCTAACTTCTTTCGGTCCTGTTTGTTTGAATACGACAGCCGGGCCTAATAGCTTTACAATCACAGGAAGCGATTTAACCAACGCTGCTATTACCGTTGGTCCATTGGCTGGATTTGGTTTTGCTAGTTCTGCTGCCGGTCCTTTCACAAGCACATTGTCAATAACACAACCTGGCGGAGCACTATCATCAACTGTTTATGTAAACTTTACTCCAACTGCAGCTCAGTCTTATAACGGAACCATTCCTGTAACAGGTGGTGGGGCTAGTTCAATTACAGTTGCGGCTTCAGGAAGTGGCGTGAGTTCAATAATACCAACTTTTACACAAGTAGCTCCTATCTGTAACGGAGGTAGCTTTACTTTACCAGGAACTTCTGATAATGCCATAACAGGAATTTGGACTCCTGCCATCAACAATACAACTACAACTACTTATACATTTACACCTAATGCAGGTCAATGTGCTTCAACAACTACAATGACAGTTGCAGTAAACAATACACCTACAACATTAACTTCAACTGCTGCTACTGGAATTTCAACTTCAGGAGCAACTGCTGGTGCGACAGTGTCTCAAGGTTGTGCTCCATTAACTTCTTATGGCATTCAATATAGCACTACCCCAGGATTTACGCCTGGAACGGGCACTCAAGTTGTATCTACAAATCTTGCTGGTGGAAGTTTTAGTGTTACCATTTCTGGATTGACAGCTTCCACTACATATTATTACATCACTTATGCTGTTTCATCAACAGGAACAGTTTATGGTACTCAATTGTCTTTCACCACATCGCCAAGTATTCCAACTACAGCTACAGGAATTGTAATCAGTCAAGTTTATGGCGCCGGTGGAAATTCTGGTTCTTTATTCAATGCTGATTATGTAGAGTTGCATAATAACACTTCAACAAGTCAAACCTTAACCGGATACTCAGTTCAATATGCTTCAGCAGCAGCTACAGGAAACTGGAGTGGAAAATCTAAATTACCAACAGCAACAATTCCTGCTGGAGGTTATTATTTAGTTCAGATGAGTTCTACCAGTACATTAAATGGCGCGGCATTGCCTACTCCTGATTATGTATCAAATCCAACAATATCCATGAGTGCTTCAAACGGCAGAGTAGCGTTAGTGTCTGATACCATTACACTTTCAGGATGTCCTACCACTTCAAATATTGCTGACTTAGTTGGATATGGAACTTCTGTTTGTTCTGAAACTGCAGCATTGCCAGCTTTGGATACGCTTCATGCTGGATTTAGAAATAATAATGGTTGCGAAGACACTAATAATAACTTGGCTAATTTCTATTTAAGTGCACCGGCTCCTAGAAACAGCGCATCTCCTGTTTCAATTTGTGGAGTCGTTCCAGTTGTTCCAACATTAAGCGCAACGGCACTTACCTCATTTGGAAATATATGTCTTGGTACTGTTGCAGGTCCTAATTCATTTATAATTAATGGTACCAATTTGACTGCTGCAGATCTTGTAGTAGGTCCGTTAAGTGGATATAGTTTTTCTACTTCATCTACTGGCACTTTTACAATTTCATTAAATATCCCACAAACAGGTGGAACATTGGCTGCAACTACGGTATATGTTCAATTTACACCAACAGCAGTTCAATCTTACAATGGAAATATTCCTGTATCAGGTGCTGGTGTTGCCAATGCCATTAATGTTGCTGCTACAGGTTCTGGCTCATCTACAGTTACCCCAACATTTACACAAGTTGCGCCTGTATGTAGCGGTACGACATACACGTTGCCGACATCATCAACAAATGGTGTTACCGGAAGCTGGACTCCTTCATTTAACAATACAACTACAACTACTTACACATTCACGCCAGGATTGAATCAATGTGCGGTTTCTACAACAATGACTGTAGTTGTCAATCCTTCAATTGCACCAGAATTTACACAGGTCGCTTCAATTTGTGTAGGAGAAAATTTTGTTTTACCTGTTACTTCAAACAATGGGGTTGCCGGTACATGGAATCCTGCTGTTAACAATCAGGCTACTACAACTTATATATTTACTCCTTCTGCTGGACAGTGTGCTTTAAATACTACAATGACAGTAGAAGTTAATGCCAATAATGCACAAATTGTAACAGGTGACAGCACTTTTATCACTACTAATTCGGCTGTACTTCATGGATCAATTGCAGGTACACCTTGTGCGCCGATAACTGAAACTGGAATAGAATATAGCGGCATCAGTGGGTTTTTAAATGGGTTCGGAATTAAAGTCCCTTCTAACAATTTTTCTGTTGGAAACTTCTCAAGTCAATTGACAGGGCTGGTTCAAAATACGGTTTACTACTACAAAGCTTATGCTAAGAGTGGTGCAACAATTAGTTACGGAGAACAAAAACTCTTCATTACATCGGCTATTCCTAGTGGCTTGGTAGTATACGGCACACCAATTGTAAGAGGAACTAATGTTCATTACACGTTGAGTGGCATTAAGCCTGGACATTATTCAGTGAGAGTTTTTAATTCTGTGGGTCAGTTGGTGTATCAAAAGGATATGATTTTGCAATTGAATTTCATCGATGATAATTTTATTCTTCCTGCAAAATTGCCAATTGGTTTGTATACACTTCAAGTATTTAATCCAACCTTCAAGATTCAAAAATCAATGATGGTTCAATAATATTGTTCATCCAATTATTTATAAATGGGGTTTCTTCGGAAGCCCCATTTTTTTCTGTGTCAAGCTGTCAGTAAAACTGATGTGGTATTGAATTTGACATCATTACTGTAAATTAAATTTTTATGCAAAAAGGTAATATAAGGGTTCAAACAGAGAACATTTTTCCCATCATTAAGAAATTTCTTTACAGTGAACATGACATTTTTATCAGAGAACTTGTCAGTAATGCAGTTGATGCCAGTCAGAAATTAAAAACATTGTCGTCAATCGGCGAAATGAAAGGCGAAATTGGCGAGTTGAGAATTGACATCATCATCGATAAAGAAAATAAAACTTTAAGCATTGCAGATAAGGGAATTGGTATGACTGGCGAAGAAGTAGATAAATACCTGAATCAAGTGGCTTTTAGTGGTGCAGAAGAATTTCTAGAAAAATATAAAGGACAAAATGAAGCCAGTATCATTGGTCATTTTGGATTGGGTTTCTATAGCTCCTTCATGGTGAGCAGCAAAGTAGAAGTGGTAACTAAAAGTTTCAGAGAAAATACAGTGGCAGTAAGATGGGAGTGTGATGGCAGTCCGGAATTTATTTTAGAAGAAAACGACAAATCAGATCGTGGTACTACTATCATCATGCATTTGAATGATGAGAGTCTTGAATTTTTGGAGGCAGACAGGGTTAGAAATGTACTGACCAAGTTCTGTAAATTTCTGCCGGTTCCTATTTTCTTTGAAGACAAACAAATTAACAATCCTGTTCCTGCCTGGACTAAAAAGCCATCTGAATTAACAACAGAAGATTATCAGAATTTTTATAAAGAATTATATCCATTCAGTGAAGCGCCTTTGTTCTGGATTCATTTGAATGTGGATTATCCATTCAATCTTACGGGTATTTTGTATTTCCCTAAAATCAAGCAGAGTTACGAAATACAAAAAGACAAGATTCAATTATATTCCAATCAGGTTTTTGTTACCGATGAAGTAAAAGATATTGTGCCTGAGTTTTTGATGTTATTACATGGGGTGATTGATAGTCCGGATATACCATTGAACGTTAGCCGAAGTTATTTGCAAGGAGATCCAAATGTAAAAAAGATTAATTCTCATATCACTAAAAAAGTGGCAGACAAACTTGAAGAGATTTTCAATAGCGACAGAAAATCATTTGAAGAAAAATGGGAGAGTCTTGGATTGTTTGTTAAGTATGGTATGATGACTGACGATAAATTTTTGGATAAAGCAAGTAAGTTTTTTGTGATGGAAGATACTGCAGGTAAATTCTATACTTCTGAAGAGTATAAAATGGCAACTGAAACTTTACAGAAGAATAAAGAAGGGAAACAGATTATACTTTATACTACCAATCCTATTCAACAAGATGCTTTTGTTCAACAAGCAGTAAATAGAGGTTATGTGGTGGTTAAAATGGAAACCTTGGTCGATGCGGCCTTCATCAATAGTGTAGAGATGAAATGGGAGAATACACAGTTTGTAAGGGTTGATTCAGATATCACGGATAACTTAATTGATAAATCAGAATCTAACGACAGCGTGTTGAGTAAAGAAGATTCAGAAAAACTAAAATCATTGTTTGACAAACCACACGAAGGCTTGAATTTGCAAGTAGAAATAAAAGGATTGAATGTTGACTCAGTACCGGTAACGGCTACACGCCCGGAGCAAATGAGAAGGATGAAGGATATGGCTGCTGTTGGAGGTGGAATGGCTGCTTGGTACGCTAACATGCCTGATGAAGTAAATCTGACGATTAATGGTAATCATCCATTGTTTAAAAATATTCTTGCAGAATCTGATACTGCCAAGCAGGAAAAGCTAGTAAAAAATCTTTCAGATCTGGCTTTACTTTCTCAAGGATTGTTGACTGGAAATCACCTCACTAGTTTTATCAATAGAAGTGTTGAATTGATGGATGTGAAATAATTGATTGTTGTAAATTATAGAATAGGTTATCTCTTTTATTTAGAGGTAACCTATTTTTTTATGCGGAAGGTTTACAATCCATTACCATCATTTGTAATTTGGTATTGCCATTGAATTCATTTTCATCAAGTGTGAATACGATGTCAAAAGGTTTTCCAGAAAAAACAAGACCCGCTTTTTCTGGCATATTAAATCCAATTCCCGACATGGCTACCCCATTTTGTTTCACTTCGAATTTTACGTGCTGATCTTTAAGCAATTTCGAATAACCAGAATTGGTAACGTTTCTGGCTACAAAAACAGGTCGCATGTTTTCTGGTCCGAATGGTTCCATCTGAGAAATGATATTGAAGAAGGTCTGGTTGATTTCAGAAAAATTCAGTGCAGCATCAATAGTGATTTCAGGAATGAGCATCTCGTCTGTAACTTGCTCAGCTACTACAGCTTCAAATTTTTCAGCAAATTTTCCAACATTCTCCGGAAGCATGGAAAGTCCGGCTGCAGCGAAGTGGCCACCGAAAGCCAGCAAATATTCTTTACATAGGTAAATCGCTTCGTATAAATTAAATCCTTTGATACTTCTTGCGCTTCCTGTCGCGATACCATCACTTTGTGTGAGAACGATAGTTGGACGATAATGATGTTCTATCAATCTCGAAGCCACAATACCAACGACGCCTTTGTGCCAGCTTTCATTAAATACAACACATGATTTTTTGTTGATCAGTTCTTCGTTGCTGTTTATTATTTGCAAAGCTTCTTGTGTTATAGAAGAGTCTGCTTCTTTTCTGTCTGAATTATCAGATTGTAATAATTCGCCTAATGCCAAAGCTGCTTTTTCATCTTTCTCTATAAAAAGTTGAACTGCTTTTTTAGCATCATCCATTCTTCCGGCTGCATTGATTCGCGGCGCAATAACGAATACCACATTTGTGATGGTTAGTTTCTTTTTTAATGAGCCTAATTTAATAAGAGTGCTGACGCCGAGAGATGGATTCTCGTTTATTTTTTTTAATCCGTAATAAGCAAGAATTCTGTTTTCGCCATTCATTGGAACAATGTCTGCTGCAATGGCAATGGCTACAAGGTCGATATACTCTAAGTAAGATGATTCAGGCAAATTGAAATTAGAGGCCAATGCCATCATCAATTTAAACCCAACACCACAGCCACATAGTTCTTTGTAAGGATAGTTGCAATCGGATTGTTTTGGATTAAGTATGGCAACTGCTTTTGGGATTTCTAGTCCGGGAAGATGGTGGTCGCAAACTATAAAATCTATACCTAACGAAGATGCGTACTCGATTAATTCAACAGATTTGATACCACAATCCAAACATACAATTAAAGTGAAATTATTTTCTTTAGCAAAATCAATTCCGGCCTTGCTTACACCATATCCTTCTTTGTATCGATGTGGAATATAATAATCTGTTAATGAGGGTTCATGTATTGAAGTTATGAATTGATAAAAGCTGGCCACTGAAGTGGTGCCATCAACATCGTAATCACCAAAAAC
>CANGEZ010000009.1 GCA_947452875.1 Chitinophagaceae bacterium | reverse complement strand
CTAAACGGCCTGAAAAATATTTTTTTTAAATTACCAAGATTTTTTGGCAACTCCATTTTTTACTGCTTCCAAAGCGGCTGCTTCTCCAAGCATAGTAGTCATTTTGTTTCCTTTTCCATCATTACCCTGTGCCATATATCCGCCACGGGCTGTTTTTGTTATTACTGCATCTTGCATTGGAACATTTTTTTCCTTTGTTTTCATGCAATAAGCTGTGATCATTTTTGACATTTTAATAGAATTTATTGTTAGTGAATATAGTTTAAAGCTTGCGCTTATCGAACAAGCTACTAAAAATAATTATTTTACCCAAAAACAATTAAAAATTCATCTCCACATTATGTGGACATTGATAATTAATTGCCTTTTTTTACGAAAACCGATGATTTAAACATCAATTTTAGCATATTTGGCATGGGTTTCAATGAATTCTCTTCTTGGCGGCACCTCATCGCCCATCAGCATACTAAACACGCCATCTGCATTTGAAAGACTGTCGATAGTAACTTGCTTCAACGTTCTGGTTAATGGATTCATCGTTGTTTCCCAAAGTTGTTCAGCATTCATCTCTCCCAAACCTTTATAACGTTGTATGGTTACACTGTCATCTTTTCCTTGTCCTATTTTGGTTACCCAACTTTTTCTTTCAACATCATTCCATGCATATTCTTGATCTTTCCCTTTCTTAACCAAGTATAGCGGAGGCTGAGCGATATATACAAAACCTTGCTCCACCAGTTCCTTCATATAACGGAAAATGAAAGTAAGAATCAAAGTAGCAATATGACTACCATCCACATCGGCATCGGTCATGATGATCAATTTATGATATCTCAATTTTGAAATATCAAGTGCCTTAGCATCTTCCATAGTTCCAATCTTAACACCTAGAGCGGTAAACATATTTCTGATCTCCTCATTATCATAAATCTTATGTTCCATGGCTTTTTCAACGTTAAGGATTTTACCTCTTAATGGAAGAATAGCCTGAAAACTTCTGTCGCGGCCTTGTTTGGCTGTACCACCTGCCGAATCTCCTTCGACAAGGAACAACTCACATTTTCCTGGATCTTTTTCTGAACAGTCTGCCAATTTACCTGGCAAACCTCCTCCTACTAAAACACTTTTTCTTTGCACCATATCACGAGCACGCTTAGCCGCAGCTCTAGCCTGTGCAGCCAAAATTACTTTTTGTATGATTGTTTTTGCATCGCGTGGGTTTTCTTCCAAGTATGCTTCCAACACCCTGCTTAATGTGGTATCCACAATTCCCATTACCTCACTGTTACCCAACTTTGTTTTTGTTTGACCTTCAAACTGAGGCTCAGGAACTTTTACAGAAATAATCGCAGAAATACCTTCTCTGAAATCATCTCCTTCAATGGCCACTTTTGCTTTTTCGAACATGCCTTGTTTTTCACCATAGCTTTTGAAAACACGGGTGATAGAACGTCTGAAACCAGCAACGTGCGTTCCGCCTTCAATCGTGTTGATATTGTTTACATAACTAAAAAGATGTTCTTGATAGCTTGCATTGTAAACCATCGCTACTTCAACAGCAACATTACTTTTCTCATCAAGCCCTTCACAATAAATCGTAGTTGGAATTAATGGAGCACGATTTGCTGTTTTGTCGATATTTTCAACAAACTCTACAATACCACCTTCACTATAAAATGTTTTTGTATAATGGTTTCCCGCTTCGTCAACTTCACGCAAATCATTTAAAATAATGGTGATCTTTCTATTCAAGTAAGCCAATTCTTTCAATCTACCTTCTAGAATATCTTTTACATAAAGGGTTGTTGTAAAAATCGAACCATCAGGCCAAAACTGAACGCGGGTTCCTGTTTTATCAGAGGTCCCTATTTCACGAACTGAATATTGAGGAATACCAGTTGCATATTCCTGCTCAAATATTTTTCCTTCTCTATGAACAGTAACCACCAATTTGGTACTCAATGCATTTACACAACTCACACCTACACCATGCAAACCACCGGAAACTTTATAAGAACCTTTATCGAATTTACCGCCGGCATGAAGTACGGTCATAACAACTTCCAATGCACTTCTGTTTTCTTTCGTATGCATTCCAGTTGGAATTCCTCTACCATCATCCTGAACGGTAATTGAATTGTCTTCGTTAATAGTTACGGTGATGTTTTTACAATGACCAGCTAATGCCTCATCAATTGAATTATCAACAACTTCATATACTAAATGATGCAAGCCTTTTACGCTGATATCACCGATGTACATGGCGGGCCTTTTTCTAACCGCTTCTAACCCTTCTAAAACTTGAATGCTGTCTGCACTGTAGGAACCTGCTTGAGGTGTTGGAATTGTCTCCATTTCTGTACTCATAATTACTTCAAAATCTCTTTAATATGTTCAAAATCAGATTTCAGCAAATATACCGAATATAAAGGGGTTATGAGCTTTTATTTTATCTAATTTTCTGCTTTTTTATCCTCATTTTTAGTGTGGAAAAAACTGTATTTAAAAGGTATAAATGCAGATAAACATGACGAAATCAAAATAAAAACCCAAATTCCAATTTTAGAGGCTGATTTACTTGAATAGGCTTCACATTCTTGAATTTCATTTGTAACTTCGCAGTTGATTTTATGGTAGAAAACACAAACATATCGGCAATTTTAGCACAACAGTCAGTTTCTATTGATAAGGGCTTGATATTACAAGATATTGAAAGAAATGTACCTGGTTCTGTGAAGTATGCCATCAAGCGTTACCGAAAATTATCCACTTGGAATGCCGAAGACTCGGGTGCAATGATTTACCATTTTAATTCTAATAATCCCACCGAAAATCATCTTGAACTCAGATTCTGCGTTTCTGGTAACTTCTACTGCAAAGAAAAGGCTAGCGAATGTGATCATTGCAAATTCAACGCAAGTAGCAGTTGCATCGAAAAAATTGAAAGTATAGACGTACTCAGTTTTACTTTTACACCTACATACCTGAAACAATTCGCCAAGGCTCATAAAAACGAAAACTCCATTACAGAAAAAGTAGTTTCTTTTACGCAACATCAATCTTTCATTAAATCTGGACCCGTTTGCCGGAAAACAAGTATTGCCATTCAACAATTGCTAAATCATAACTATACTGATACCCGAGAAAATATCTTCATCAATGCACAAACTCAGATTATTTTATTGTATACAACTGATAACATGTTGAGCAATAAAGATGAAAGTTTGATTCACAGTAAATTTTTGAATGTTGAAGAAGATCGCGAGAAAATTATCAAAGCCAGAGAAATATTACTCCAACATATCTGCGAACCGATTACCATTAAGGCTCTAAGTAGAAAAGTTGCTATCAACGAATGTTATTTAAAGAAAGGATTTAAAGAGATTTTCGGTACGACCATTTTTGACTTTTACCAAAACCAGCGTATGGAACACGCTAAGTATTTATTGTATAACAAACACCTTAGCGTTACAGAAGTAAGTTCAATGCTCGGCTATTCTTCTATCTCTCATTTTAGTACCGCTTTTAAAAAACATACTGGAATTAAACCATGTGAATTGTTGATGCAAGTGTGAGTTGGATAGGCTGGATAAGCTAGATAGGCTGGATAGGCTGGATAAGCTAGATAGGCTGGATAAGCAAGATAGGCTGGATACATGATTCTTGAAATTGGATTCCCTAAGCATTTAACGATAAACACCCGAAACTCAAACAAACCACTCAATACACTTCAACGAAACAAGAGTAACAACTTAATATCTCTTGGAGTGACATTTTTATACAAAAAAGGCAACACCATATGATATTGCCAGTTGTTCATTAAAATATTTAACCTTAACAAGAGAATAGATAAGGGGTCTTTCAAAGTTGATTTTAAAGCGAGTATTTTACCATTTGCCATTTAAAAAAGGACAGGAGCAAGAATGCTCCCCAATCCGTTTAAAAACCTAAACCGGCAAATGTAATTTCATAAGTTGAAACATTTCCATCATCAATATGAACTTAAAACAAGAGGACATTGAAACGAAAAATGTTTCTTTTAATTTAAATTATTTCAAAGAAAACGGATTAAGGGGGTGTTTTTTCAAGAGGATTATAGTTGAATAGAGCGCATAATTATTAAAGCTAATATTGTGCCAAAAATTAATTCTGTGTGAAATCTTTAAAAAAATCCACATTTTATATTCCAAAATACTGCTGAAAGCCTTTGTTGTGTTGCATTCATGTTTCAATTCATTACCTTCGCAGCCTTAATTTAAAATTTACAGTGCATAATTTATGGCGGCGAAATATAAAGAATACCAACAGCTAAATTTACCTGGAATCAGCGAAGAAATGCTGAGCAAATGGGACGCTGCATCCTCATTTGAAAAAAGTATCACTTTAAGAGAAGGCCAGCAACCTTTTGTGTTTTTTGAAGGTCCTCCAAGTGCAAACGGAATGCCCGGCATACACCATGTTATCTCAAGAACATTGAAAGACTTGGTTTGCCGTTACAAAACCATGAAAGGCTTTCAGGTAAAGAGAAAGGGTGGCTGGGATACACATGGCTTGCCAGTAGAGCTTGGCGTTGAAAAAATACTCGGTATCACCAAAGAAGATATTGGCAAGAAAATTTCAATCGAAGATTACAATAAGAAATGTCGTGAGGTGGTCATGCAATTCAAAGACAAATGGGATGACATCACCAAAAAAATGGGATATTGGGTGGATTTGAATAACCCTTATGTAACTTTTGAAAACAACTACATCGAAACACTCTGGTGGTGTTTGAGCGAATTACACAAAAAAGGCTATTTATACGAAAGTGTAAGTATCCAACCCTACTCCCCCGCCGCAGGAACCGGACTTTCTTCTCATGAATTGAATCAGCCCGGAACATACAAAGATGTGAAAGATACCAGCGCTGTGGTGATGTTCAAAGCGATTGCTGAAACATTAAGTGATACTTTACAACAAACTTTCGATGAAGAGACCAAGAAAGAGTTTTTTCTAATGGCTTGGACCACCACTCCATGGACCTTGCCTTCTAATTTGGGTTTGACTGTTGGTCCAGAAATTGAATATGTAATGGTTGAAACTTTTAATCCTTACACTTATCTACCCAACAAAGTAGTTTTAGCTATAGCTTTAATT
Source organism: Chitinophagaceae bacterium (assembly GCA_947452875.1). Classification (GTDB taxonomy): domain Bacteria; phylum Bacteroidota; class Bacteroidia; order Chitinophagales; family Chitinophagaceae; genus Ferruginibacter. The sequence goes on along the minus strand of CANGEZ010000009.1, from coordinate 16,455 downwards.
GGAAAACATTTCAAAGCTGAAGCAGAGAACACTCCGTTTGAAGATTATAAAGAAGGTGACAAATTAATACCTTGGAAGATCATTTATACATTCAAAGGAAAAGATATTGAAGGATTGAAATACGAGCAATTGATTCCTTCTGAGGCCGGTTCAATGGAAAAAATCCAGGAAGAAACCCCTGGCGCTGAACCATTCAAAGTTATCCTTGGAGATTTTGTTACCACCGAAGATGGTACTGGTATTGTACATACAGCTCCTGCTTTTGGTGCAGATGATTACAAAGTAGGTAAGAAAAATAACATCGGCATTTTAACCCTGGTAGACAAACAAGGAAAATTTGTGGATGGCGTTGGTGAATTTGGAGGCAGATTTGTAAAAAACTACAAAGACGATCCTAATTATGCTGATGTAAACGTTGATATTTCTGTAAAACTCAAGAAAGAAAACCGCGCCTTCAAAGTTGAAAAATACGAGCACAGTTATCCGCATTGCTGGAGAACTGATAAGCCCATCATTTATTACCCTTTAGATGCATGGTTTATCAAAACAACTGCCGTAAAAGAAAGAATGGTAGAATTGAATAAAACCATTCAATGGAAACCAGCTAGTACAGGCAGCGGCCGTTTTGGCAACTGGCTCGAAAACATGGTAGACTGGAACCTTAGTCGTAGCCGCTATTGGGGAACTCCTTTACCCATCTGGAGAACTGAAGATGGCACTGAACAAAAATGTATTGGGTCTGTTGAGGAATTAAAAATTGAATTGTCTAAATCACTCGATGCCGGTTGTTGGAGCATCATTGATAATAAATCAAAAGAAGATGCTATTGCTCATCTGACCTCTGATTTACACAAACCTTTTGTTGATGAGATTATCTTAGTCAGTGATTCGGGCAAGCCTATGACAAGAGTACCCGATTTAATCGATGTTTGGTTCGACAGTGGTGCTATGCCATACGCACAATGGCATTTCCCATTTGAAAATAAAGAAACTTTCAAACAAAATTTCCCTGCGGATTTCATTGCTGAAGGTGTTGACCAAACAAGAGGATGGTTTTACACATTGCATGCATTGGCCGTATTGCTTTTTGACAGTGTAGCTTATAAAACAGTGGTAAGTAACGGACTTGTTTTAGATAAAGCCGGCAACAAAATGAGTAAGCGTTTGGGTAACGTGGTAGATCCTTTCCAAACGATAAACAGTTATGGTGCAGATGCTACAAGATGGTATTTAATAACCAATGCTTCTCCTTGGGACAGTTTGAAATTTGATGAGGAAGGTATCAAAGAAGTACAAAGAAAATTCTTTGGAACACTTTATAACACGTATCAATTTTTTGCACTTTATGCCAATGTGGATGGTTTTGCTTTTAAAGAAAATTATATTCCACTTGAACAAAGACCAGAGATTGACCAATGGATTATTTCTTCTTTGAATAGTCTGATAAAATCGGTTACAGAAAATCTAGATGCTTACGAACCCACTCAAGCCGGAAGAGCCATTGAGGAATTTGTAGATGCGCAACTTAGCAACTGGTATGTACGCCTTTGCAGAAGAAGATTCTGGAAAGGTGAATATGAGCATGATAAACTATGTGCATATCAAACTTTATATGAATGCCTTGAAACCTTATCTGGCTTAATTGCTCCAGTTGCACCTTTCTTTGCAGACTGGCTTTTTGTGAATCTGAATGCAGTGAGTGGAAGAATGAAAAACGAATCCATTCATCATGAGTTGTTTCCTGTTTGTAATGAGAGCGTAATTAATGCTGATTTGGAAAAAAGAATGCAATTGGCTCAGGATGCTTCTTCTTTGATTTTATCGATAAGAAAGAAAGTGAATATTAAAGTAAGACAACCATTGCAAAAAGTTTTCATTCCGGCTATGGATGCGGCCATGGTAAGTAACATTAAATTGGCTGAGGATATAATAAAATCAGAAACTAATATTAAAGAGATAGAAATTCTGGATGCCAATAATGATTTTATCAGAAAGAAGGCTAAGGCCAATTTTAAAACTTTGGGTAAAAAATTAGGTGCTAAAATGAAATGGGCGGCCACTGAAATAGAGAAATTTGATAACACATTGATAGAAAAAGTGCAATCCGGAGACTATATATTAAACAATGAAGAGGTTAAAAACGGCGAAGAACCTATCATTATCAATGTCGAAGACATAGAAATTTCCACTGATAGCATACCTGGATATGAAGTTGCTGGCAAAGGCATTTTGACCGTTGCTTTGGACATTACCATCACACAAGAGCTTCAAAATGAAGGCAATGCGAGAGAGCTGGTAAACAGAATACAAAGCGTGAGAAAGGAAAATAATTATGACCTTACCGACAGAATCGTGGTTAAGTTGAGTGAAAATGCTGAATTACAAACATCGATAATAAAATTTAAAGACTATATTTGCCGCGAAATTCTAGCTGACTCGTTAGAGTTCGAAGCGAATTTAATCTCCGGAATACCCATTGAAGTAAATGAAGTACCCCTGATACTCAGCGTTCACAAAAAAACAAATTAGTATGGCAACCAAAAAACCAGCAGCTAAGCCTGCTAAGAAAGCGGCCCCTGCAAAAAAAGTGGCTCTTAAGCCAGTAAAAAAATCTGCTCCGGTTAAAAAAGTGGCAAAACCTGCTCCAAAAGCAGCAAAACCTGCTCCAAAACCGGTTGCCAAAAAACCTGTTGTGAAAAAACCTGCAGTAAAACCAGTTGCCAAAAAAGCAGTACCTGCAAAAAAAGTGGTACCTGCGAAAAAAGCAGCTCCTGCTCCAGCTAAAAAAGTAGTTGTAGCTAAACCAGCTGCGAAAAAACCAGCTCCTACTCCAGCTAAAAAAGTTGTAGTTGCAAAACCAACTGCTAAAAAAGCAGCTCCTGCTCCTGCAAAAAAAGTAGTTGTAGCTAAACCAGCTGCGAAAAAATCAGCTCCTGCTCCTATAAAAAAGGTTGCTGAAGTAAAGAAACCAGCTTCTGCACCTGCTCCAGTTGTTAAAGAAAGAAAACAAGAGCCTGTAAAAGCTCCTGCACCTAAAGCGATAGTTAAACCCAATCAACTCATCAAAGCAAGTGTTAAGAATCCTAAGGATATCAAAATACCTGCTCCAAAACCCGTAGCCTTGCCAAAAATTAATACAAAAACATCTCGTGCTTATCAGCCGGATTTTACCAAATCAGTTCTTGATCAGCAAAAAAATGATCCAGGAGCTCCAATGGCCAGATATTCTGATAATGAATTAATGGAATTCAAAGAATTGATATACAGAAAACTTGAAGCCGCTAAAAAAGAACTAAATTATTTACAAGGTTTAATTACCCGTAAAGACGAAACAGGTGGCGATGAAAGCGAAAACAGATACATGACCATGGAAGATGGTAGTTTAAGCATGGAAAGAGAACAACTTAGTCAAATGGCTAGTCGTCAGATAACTTTCATAGACCATCTTGAAAAAGCTTTAATGCGCATTGAAAACAAAACTTATGGTGTTTGCAGAGTTACGGGTAAACTAATCGACAAAGCAAGATTAAGAGCCGTTCCTCATGCTACATTGAGCATCGAAGCGAAAATGGGGATTGTAAAGTAATTAGATAATTTGATGATGGGTTAATTTGATAATTAGTCACATCGTAACATAAAAAAAGAGGCTATCATTTTAAAATGATAGCCTCTTTTTTTATGCAATTTTATTTTCTCCAAATATAATTAGCGCCTGTCTCCAGACAGGTGATAATGTCGCCTTTGAAATTATCTCTAAAGACCGATGTTAATCCAAAAATAATAATTCGTGAATTCGTGGTTAACCAACTTCCCCCCTTTGGGGGATTGAGGGGGCTTTATCTCACCTCCTGCATCTCCACTAATTTCTGATAAATACCATTATACTTGATCAGTTGATCATGAGTGCCTCTTTCGGCAATTTCGCCTCTATGTAGCACAATGATTTCATCTGCATGACGAATCGTACTCAACCGGTGAGCAATAACGATTGAAGTTCTGTTGGTCATCAAGTTGTTAATCGCATCCTGAACAAGTCTTTCACTTTCTGTGTCCAATGATGAAGTGGCTTCATCAAGAATAAGAATCGGAGGATTTTTTAGTACCGCTCTGGCAATGGTCATACGCTGGCGTTCGCCTCCACTGAGTTTTGAACCACGATCGCCAATATTGGTGTCATAACCTTTTTCTTTTTTACAAATAAATGAATCCGCATTAGCAATTTTAGCAGCTTCAATAATGGTGTCCATATCTGTGTTTTCCATCCCCAATGCGATGTTGTTTGCAATGGTGTCATTAAACAAAATTGGTTCCTGTGTTACGATACTAATCAGACTTCTTAACGAGTGCAGAGAATAATCTTTAATATTGACACCATCGACCAAAATTTCTCCACTTGTAGCATCATGAAATCGGGGTACCAAATCGGCAAGCGTAGACTTACCTGCACCGCTGCTTCCAACAAGCGCAATAGTTTTTCCTTTTTCTATTTTAAAACTAATGTTCTTCAGGATTGCGGTATCCTCATAACTGAAACAAACGTTTTTGAATTCAATAGAACCATTAAAAGTTTCGATTTTTTGGCCATTGGGATTTTCATCTACAGTAACAGGTGCTTTTAATACCTGCTCAATTCTTTCAATAGCAGCAGCGCCTTTTTGCATATTGCTGAATGCAGTAGAAATTGATTTTGCAGGATCGATAATGTTGTAAAACAAACCCATGTAGGTTAGAAATAAAGCCCCATTCATGGCTATTTCGTGCGACAATACCAATCTTCCACCAAACCATAAAATACCTGCAAAAATGGTTACACCCATTAATTCACTCATTGGAGAAGCCAAATCACGTTTATACCCTACCTGGTTTCTTGCCTGTAAAAATTCATTACTAATATCATTGAATTTTTGTATCAGTTTTTTCTCAACATTAAAAGCTTTGATGACACGAAGTCCGCCTAAAGTTTCATCAATCGTTGAAAATGTTTCACCACTTTTTTCTGAAACTTTCATGGATTGTTTTTTCAAAGAACGACTCACCCTACCAATTACAAAACCCATTATCGGCAGGCATAACAAAATAAAAATGGTAAGTTTTGGACTGATATAAAACAACACGGCAAGATTGATGACAATTGCCATGGGATCTTTCAACCATCCTTCAAGTGTACCAATGACAGAGATTTCAACTTCAACAACATCGTTTGTCATTCGGCTCATCATGTCCCCTTTTCTTTGTTCTGTAAAATAACTGATAGGTAAACTCAATATTTTTTCATACATCTCACGTCTGAGTCTGTTGGTAATAGAATTTTTTACCGGACCCAATGTTCTCATTGAAAAATAGAGAAATAAATTCTTTAAAAAGATAGAGAGAACAATCATCACACAAACAATGCTGAGTGCGAAAAATGAATCCCCAGATTGAATTAAATTGGTCAGATAATTATTAATCCATTGCATAGCCGCATTGCTCTTTACCGTTGTGATAGTAGCAGCATTGACACCAAATAAAAGTTGTAAAAACGGAAATAACATCGCTAGCGACATTACCGAAAACACAATAGACAATAAAATTGTAACAACGTAGGTGGCTATTGATGATTTGAATTCCTTCAAATAGCTGAAAATCCTTGAATATCTTTTCATTTTTAAATTAGTAACAGCAAAGTAACTAATTTTACAACTAATAAAATAAGAAACTAATGATTGAGGGAAAAAGACAGAAACAGGTAGCTGCAGTTTTAGAGAAAGAATTAAATGATATTTTTCAAAGATTGGGCCTTACCATGCTCGATGGAGGTATGGTTTCCATATCAGGCGTAAAAATCACACCGGACCTATTTGATGCCAGAATTTATCTTAGTTTTTTTAAGGTAAACGATGCCGTTACCGCGCTTCAAATCATAAAAGACAAAAGTTTTGAAATAAAAAAAGAACTAACATCCAGAGTACGTCACCAGCTCCGTTCGATGCCTCAACTCAGTTTTTACATAGATGACACACTTGATTATGTTGATAAAATAGATAAGTTATTTAAAGATATAAAAACGGAGGAAGACAAAAACAATCCCAAAAAATAATTCTCTAATGTATCTCAATTTTGCCTGGCGATATTTCAAAGCAAAAAAATCGGCGAATGCCATTAATATCATCGCTTGGGTAACTACAGGCGTAATTGCTTTCGCCACTTGCTGCCAGATATTGGTATTGAGTGTTTACAATGGTTTTGAAGGTCTTGTGAAATCACTTTACTCTTCTTTTTACAGTGATTTAAAAATAGAACCTGCTACTGGTAAAACCTTTTTATTATCTCCCGAAAAAATCAATCAACTTACATCAATGTCACAATTGAAAGGCATTTCTTTTATTGTAGAAGAAAAAGCCTTGTTACAAAACGGCGAATTTCAATCTGTCATTCAACTAAAAGGTGTAGATGAAACTTTTATTGCCGTTTCTGGTGTGCCTCAAAAAATTACAAAAGGGAGTTTCAATCTTGGCAATGCCGAACAACCGCTGATGGTTGTTGGATCAGGAGTTCAGAATGCTGCTGGTATCATGCTCAGCAACAAATTTGGCGAAGAAAAAATGGCAGTCATTTCACCGAAATCTAATGTAACCGACAACGATCCACTCCAATCTTTAAGTGAAGGCATCATCAGTCCGGCAGGTGTTTTTTCTGTTCAACAGGAATTCGATAATGCCTATGCCATCACCAATATTGATTTTGTAAAACAACAAACGGGACTTGGAAAAAACCAATACACGGCTGCAGAAATCAAATTAAAAAATGAAAACGACGCCGAGGCTGCGAAACTAGCAGTAGAAAAAGTTTTGGGAACTGGCTTTGTGGTTAAAAACAGGTATCAGCAAAATGCCAATTTGTATAATACTATGGCCACTGAAAAATGGGTTATTTATGCGGTGCTCACGTTGATACTTATCATTGCCGCTTTCAACATGTTAAGCGCCTTAACCATGTTGGTACTTGAAAAAAAACATGATATTTCCATTTTGCAAAGTATGGGCGCTTCATCTTTACAGATTAAAAAAATATTTTTAAGCGAAGGTTTGTTATTAGGAAGTATCGGCACATTCATCGGTGTATTTACTGCTTCTGTTATCTGCTATCTTCAGGTAACTTTTAAATTTATAAAAATAGGAGGTACTTCTTTTTTAATTGACTATTTCCCAGTGAAGTTTCTGGCTGTAGATTACATCATTGTAATATCAACCGCAATGCTGATAGTATTGATTTCCTCTTGGGCACCGGCTGCTAAAGCATCGCGCCAATCTTTAGAATTGAAATGATGTTGAATTTCAAAAAAAAGCAACGTCTCTTTCAGGAGACATTGCTAAGAAATAATAATAATTCGTTGAGATATTAGTAATCACCAAGCGTTTCTGGCAATTGGTCTAATGCTCTTTTCAATTGTTCATCGTTTGGAGCGATGCCATGCCATTCGTGAGTGCCCTCCATGAAATCAATGCCTTTACCCATTTCAGTTTTCATTAAAATAACTACAGGCTTACCATTACCCAACATTGATTTTGCTTTAGCCAAACCAGCCACCACTTCATCCATATCATTACCATCCATTTCCATAACCAGCCAATCGAAAGCTTCAAATTTGGCTCTTAAATTTCCTAAGCCAAGAACTTTATCTGTAGGCCCATCAATCTGCTGACCATTACAATCAATGGTAGCAATAAGGTTATCAATTTTTTTATGCGCTGCAAAAAGTACAGCTTCCCAATTTTGTCCTTCATCCAACTCGCCATCACCATGTAATGAATAAACAACATGGTTATCGTTATTCAATTTTTTTGCTATTGCAGCTCCTGCTGCTACGCTTAAACCTTGACCCAACGAACCACTAGCCATTCTTACTCCGGGTAAATTTTCATGAGTAGTAGGATGACCTTGTAAACGTGAATTTAATTTTCTGAAAGTTGACAATTCAGCTACAGGAAAATATCCGCTTCTAGACAAGCAGCTATAAAATACAGGTGAAATATGACCATTGCTTAGAAAAAAAACATCTTCACCAATACCATCCATGTTAAAATCAGTTTTGTGTTCCATGACTTTAAAATAAAGTGCTGTCATAAAATCTGTACAGCCTAAAGAACCGCCCGGATGCCCACTCTGAACCGCATGTACCATTCTTACGATGTCTCTTCTTACTTGTGAAGCTGTTTCCTGAAGTGAAGCCATAAATTTTGTTTTTATAATTTGCCCGCAAACCTAATTCAATTAATATCAAGTGCAAAGAAAAAATAATCCCCATCTGATATTATTTCTGTTGATGGAAAAAAACCGTTTTCTTTAAAAAATATAGCTTAACATTGTATACACATTCGATTTTTTGATTGAAATTTGACAGAATAGCAAATAGTTTAAATGCATTTTGTTTATTCTTTATCTGAAACATTATTGATACTTTTGTAGTGAAGGTTTAATTACTCATTAATGGACAATATAATTCTAAGTAGTGGGCTTTCTTTTTTAATAACTTTTTTCTCCATCCCTGTAATCATTCAGGTAGCTAAAGAGAAAAAATTATTTGATGAGCCCGATGACAGAAAAGTGCACAAAGCCGTTATTCCTACCCTTGGCGGTTTAGGTATTTTTGCAGGTTTTGTTATCGCTACTTTGTTAGGTGCTCCTCAATCCGGAAGTTCTGAATTACAATATTTTATTGCTGCTGCTATTGTTATCTTTTTCTTAGGTTTAAAAGATGACATATTAATTCTTTCTGCCAGCAAGAAGTTTTTAGGACAAATCATTGCAGCAGGTATTCTTATTAAATTCGGTTCCGTTCAAATTACCAACATGCATGGTTTTTTAGGTATTTATGGCATTCCAAATGTGGCTAGTATCGTACTTTCCATGTTTACAATTATCGTGATTACTAATTCTTTCAATTTGATTGATGGTGTTGATGGCTTGGCGGGAAGTTTGGGCATTTTAACCACACTCAGTTTTGGTGCTTATTTTTACTATATCGGTCAAATGCCTTATGCTGTCATGGCTTTCGCACTTGCCGGTAGCTTAATCAGCTTTTTGATTTACAATTTCCCTCCTGCAAAAATATTTATGGGAGATACGGGTTCTTTACTTGTAGGGTTGATCAACTCCATTCTTGTTATTAAATTTATCAATGTGGCGGCAGATCCTGCTACTATTTTGCACTTCGAATCAGCACCTGCTATAGGTTTTGCGGTGATGATGATTCCATTATTTGATACTTTACGTGTTTTTGGTTTAAGAATATTAAGTCGTAGATCGCCTTTTAGTCCCGACAGAAATCATATTCACCATTTTTTACTAGACCTTGGATTGAGCCACAGAAGTACCACTTTAATTTGCTTTTCCGCTAATGTATTGTTTATCATTTTTGCAGTTTTATGTCAAAGTATAGGCACTACTTTATTGCTGAGTTTATTATTTATTGTGGGATTTGCTGCTACAGGAATGATTTATCAACTCCGTCAGAAAAAAATGAAAATGAAAGTGGCCCAGGATTCTGTAAGCAGAGAAAAAGAGCTTCTCGGCACTCACAAAATGCTAAATCTAGTTTCAGACACTGCTGATGTCGAGTAATTTTTAGTATCCATTTTAACTTCTTCTACAAAAACTACATTTTTTACCCGCAGTTTTTAATAAATTTGCGCCAATAAAAATATTTATGTCAGACATCAATACAATTCTTGAAGATACCAGTTCAACCATGAACAAGGCGATATCTCACCTTGAATCAGAACTAACAAAAATCAGAGCCGGTAAAGCCAACCCCGGAATGCTTGAAGGCATTATGGTGGATTATTACGGAAATCCAACCCCACTCAATCAAGTTGCTAACGTTTCCATTTTGGATGCTAGAACCATTTCCCTTCAACCCTGGGAGAAATCTATGTTACAACCCATTGAAAAAGGAATCATGGCTGCCAATATCGGCATCACACCTCAAAATGATGGCGTAAACATCAGACTATTTTTACCTCCATTAACAGAAGAAAGAAGAAGAGAATTGGTGAAAAAATGCAATGGCGAAGGTGAAAATGCTAAAATCTCTGTTAGAAATATACGTAGAGATGCCATTGAACAAATAAAAAAATTACAAAAAGACGGGACCAGCGAAGATGCTTGTAAAGATGCTGAAAAAGATGTTCAGGACACTACCGATAAATTCATTGCTTTGGTAGACAAACATTTAGTCGCAAAAGAAAAAGAAATCATGGCTGTTTAAAATAAGCAACCTTTCCTTTTTTGATTTGTTGTCATTCAATTGCTTTTTTCAATCTCATCAATATGCATTCTTCAAGAGAAGAACTCTTTATATTATTTTCCATTCCGTTTTACAGCGTTATAATCGGAATAGAAATGTTGATGAGCAATTGGCAACACCGAAAATATTATTCCCTCAAAAGCACGCTTGAAAATGTTTTCTTTACTTTAAGCAATGCTGGGCTGGATTTACTTTTCAGAATACTTTTTTATGTATCGGTTTTGGTTTGGTGTTACAACCACCATGTCATGAAAATTGAAAATGCCTACACCTACTGGATTTTACTTTTTTTCTTGGAAGACCTGGCATTCTATTTTGAACATCGTGTAGATCATTATTGCAGGATATTTTGGGCTGTACATGTAACGCATCATTCTTCTGATGAGTACAATTTAACAACAGGATTCAGGTCTTCGGTATTTCAACCTGTTTATAGATTTATTTATTTCATTCCAATTGCTTTGATGGGCTTTGAGCCACTGGATATTATTTTCATGTATTCACTTACTCAAACCTATGGCATTTTAGTGCATACGCAATATGTAAAAAAAATGCCTCGCTGGTTTGAAACTGTTTTTGTAAGTCCTTCGCATCACAGAGTTCATCATGCCAGCAATGTAAAATATCTCGATAAAAACATGGGCATGTGCCTTATCATATGGGATAAGATATTTGGAACTTTTCAGGAAGAACTAGAAGAAGAGCCCGTGATTTATGGCCTCACAAAACCCATTGAAAAAACCAACAATCCTTTCAGATTGATTTTTCATGAGTGGCAGGCAATTGGCAAAGACATGAAAAAAAATATTTCCTTTTTTACCAAACTGAAATATTTATTCATGCCGCCTGGATGGAGCCACGATGGCAGTACCCAAACAGCAAATGAAATGAGAAAAAAAATGCTGTAACCATTTTTGTCAACTGTTTATTCTAAAAAATAAAAATGCAAATTATTCCGGTAAACGATAAGGCTACACACCAACTATTCTTGAGTGTTCCATTAATCATTTATAAAAATGATCAAAAATGGATCAGACCATTAGATAAAGATGTGGAAGAAGTATTTGATGCTAAAAAAAATAAAGCATTTCGATTTGGGAAAATTCAAAGATGGATATTGAAGAATGAGGAAGGTGAATTGATAGGAAGAATAGCTGCTTTTGTTAATAAAAAATATAAGAATAAAGGTGATGAAGGAGAAGCAGGTGGAATGGGTTTTTTTGAGTGCATCAATAATCAAGACGCTGCTGATTTACTATTCAATAATGCCAAACACTGGTTGTTGAATGAAGGCATGCAAACCATGGATGGTCCCATCAATTTTGGTGAAAGAGACAAATGGTGGGGATTGGTAACAGAGGGTTTTATTGAACCACTTTACGGGATGAATTACAATCCGCCTTATTACAAAACATTGTTTGAAAACTATGGATTCAAATGTTTTTATGAGCAGATTTGTGTGGGCATGAAAGTAAAAGAACCTTTACAGCCGAAAATATGGGAAAGGCATGATATCGTAGAAAAAGATCCTGCTTTTTCAGCAAGGTTTTTAAAAAAATCACAACTAGAAAAATATGCCGCTGATTTTACAGAAGTATATAACAAAGCTTGGGCAGGTCATGGTGGATTAAAGCAATTAACAATCGAACAGGTGGTAATCATGTTTAAAAAAATGAAACCAGTAATGGACGAAAAGATTTTGTGGTTCGCTTATTACAATGAAACCCCAATTGCCATCTTCATCAACCTTCCTGATTTGAACCAATGGTTTAAGCATCTCCATGGAAAATTTGGGTTGCTGCATAAATTATACTTTCTGTTATTGAAGACTTTCAAACCGAATAAAAAATTCACTGGACTGGTTTTTGGCATTGTGCCTGAATTTCAGGGAATGGGTGTGGATGCCTATATCATTGCTGAATCTGCCAAAGTTTTACAGTCAAATAAAGTTCATTATACCGAATATGAAATGCAGTGGATTGGAGATTTTAATCCTAAAATGCTGAATATCGCCCAAAATTTGGGAGAAGTATATACTTCCAGAAAATTGGCTACTTACAGATATATGTTCGACCAAACGATTCCATTTAAAAGACATCCTATTTTGTAGAATTGATACATTAAAGGATTAAATTTGATTCCCGAATTTTATAAGCCCGGATTTTTATTATGGATAAATTTATTGTTTCAGCTAGAAAATACAGACCTCAGAATTTCAGTACAGTTATCGGGCAATCGCATATCACGACTACATTAAAAAATGCGATTAACAACAACCAGTTGGCACATGCATTTTTATTCTGCGGACCAAGAGGTGTGGGTAAAACAACCTGTGCCAGAATTTTAGCCAAAACCATCAATTGTGAAAACAGAGATAAAGACGGTGAAGCCTGTAACAAGTGTAACAGCTGCGAATCTTTTGATCATGGTTCTTCATTCAATATTTTTGAACTGGATGCGGCGAGTAATAATGGTGTTGACAAAATGAAGGAGCTTACTGATCAAGTTAGGTTTGCTCCACAAGGAGGTAAATATAAAGTTTACATCATTGATGAGGTTCATATGCTTACTTCACAAGCATTCAATGCTTTTTTGAAAACATTGGAAGAACCGCCGCCCTATGCGATTTTCATTTTAGCTACTACCGAAAAACATAAGATACTACCGACCATCCTTAGCCGCTGTCAGATTTTTGATTTCAAAAGAATTACACCTCAGGATACGGTTGAACATCTGGAAGATATTTGTAGGAAAGAAAACATCACCGCAGAAAAAGCGGCGTTGCATGTAATCGCCACAAAAAGCGAAGGATGCCTCAGAGATGCGTTGAGTATTTTGGATAAAATTGTAAGCTTCACCGGAGGCAACATAACATATAAGAACACGCTGGAGAATTTGAATATTCTGGATGAAGATTATTTTTTCAAATTATTGGACCAGTTGAAACAACAGCAATTGGCCGATTCATTGTTACTATATGATGAAATCAACCAGAAAGGATTTGAAGGCGATATTTTGCTGGAAGGCTTTGCAGAATTTATCCGAAACCTTTTGGTAAGCAAGGATGCCAAAGCGGTTAAACTACTTGAAGTGGCTGATGATTTCAAACCCAAATACATCTCAAGTGCTGCCACTACGGATACGGGATGGCTTATCGCCTCATTGAATATTATTTCAGAAACTGCTATTCATTACAAACAAGCAAGAAATAAAAAATTACATATTGAACTAGCGCTTATTAAACTCGCTTACCTGAGTCAGGCAATAGAAATCAGTTTGGATAACGACAACATTTCAAAAAAAAAAACAACTGATCAAGTAAAAGCCATTTCCTTTAAATCATTGCCTTCATTTGTTTTACAATCAGAAAAAAAACCGGCAGAAATCTCCATAAAAAAAGCGGCGACTATCAAGCCCGTTGAGAAAGCAGTTTTGGTAATTGAAGAACCCGATACAGAAATAAAAAAACAGACTCCAGTTGTAAAAACTACATCTGCTGATGCAAAAAAAGAACCTCAAATGAAACTAGGTTCTTTACGCAACATTCAGAATCAAATTGCCCAACAAAATAATTTAAATAACGGCACCAGAGCATTAGAAATAGAGACACTTACCGAGGCCTGGAATCTCTACATAGAAAAAATGACAGCTGCTAGTAATCACACAGCAGTAACGAATTTCAAACTATCCACCATTCAGATTACTGATGAAAATAATTTTGAAATCATCACCGACACCGTCATTCAACAGCGATTTATTGAAGCAGAAAGATCTGAACTGGTATCTTATATGCAACAATATTTCAATAACAACCAGTTGAAATACAAGATAACCATAAATGAAAAAGCGCCTGAAGTAGAAAATGGTCCAAAGCCCATAACCGCAAAAGAGCATTATAAGTTGCTTACAGATGAGTATCCATTAATAAAAGAACTAAAAGAAAAACTAAAATTAGACCTAGAATATTAAACGAAATCAAAGAAAATTTCAATAGAATTTGTAAGCTTTCAAAATCCCGTGAAATTTTCCATTTTTTGCATTAATTTCGGGCCTCAAAAGAAAAAAAGTAAAAAATATGGCAGAGGTAATCAGAATGCCCAGATTGAGTGATACCATGACAGAAGGGAAAATTGTGTCTTGGAATAAAAAAGTAGGAGATAAAATCAAACCAGGAGATGTGCTAGCTGAAGTAGAAACTGATAAAGCCACCATGGAACTGGAAAGTTATAATGAAGGTGTATTACTACATATTGGAGTAGCTGCCGGTAGCGCAGTTATCGTGGAAGGCATATTGGCTGTAATTGGAAAAGAGGGCGAAGAATTTCAATCTTTGTTGACTGATGCTCCAGCTGCACCTGCAAAACAAGATTCATCAGCTGCGGCACCTGCTGCTTCAACTCCTTCACAGACGCCTGTTGCGGCGGCTCCTGTTGCCAACGGAGATGACAGAATAAAAGCTTCACCCCTAGCTAAAAAAATTGCTGCTGATAAAGGAATTGACATTGCTGCGTTGATGGGCAGTGGTGATGGTGGAAGAATCGTAAAAAAAGATGTTGACCAATATACACCTGCAGCAAGCGCTACAAAAGCTGCAGCTCCTGCGGCCATGCCATTCATGCCTGCAGGTACAGAAGGATTTACAGATATTCCATTGACTTCAATGCGTAAAACCATTGCGCGCAGGTTAAGTGAAAGCATGTTTGGTGCTCCTCATTTCTATCTGAATATGGAAATCAACATGGACAATGCAATGGCAGCAAGAACAGCTATCAACGAAGTAAGTCCTGTGAAAGTTTCATTCAACGACATGATTATCAAAGCCTGTGCAGCAGCATTACGTCAACATCCTGATGTAAACAGCAGCTGGATGGGAGATTATATCCGCCAGAATCATCATGTACATATCGGTTCTGCGGTAGCCATGCCTGATGGATTGATTGTTCCTGTTATCAAATTTGCTGACCAAAAGTCTTTGTCACAAATCGCTGCAGAAACAAAAAGTTTGTATGCAAAAGCAAAAGACAAAAAAATACAACCTGCCGAATTTACCGGTAACACATTTACCATTTCCAATTTGGGTATGATGGATATTGAAGAATTTACTGCGATCATCAATCCTCCCGACAGTTGCATTTTAGCAGTTGGTCGCATCAAAGAAGTGGTAATTAAAAAAGGCGACAAATTTGATGTCACCAATGTGATGAAAATAACCTTGAGTTGCGATCACAGAAGTGTGGATGGTGCTGTAGGTGCAAGCTTCCTTCAAACATTGAAAAAATTCATTGAGAATCCGGTGACGATGTTGGTGTAATAGCCCCCTCAATCCCCCAAAGGGGAAAGTTGTTTAGTGTTTGGCGTTTGGCGTTAAGTTTGTTTACTAGTTTTTACCTTTTTGCTTTTATAAATCTTAACTAGCATCTGGCATCTAGCTTATCCAGCTTTATCCAGCCTATCAAGCATATCCAGCATCTAGTTTATTTAGCATCAAACACATGACCACATCTCCTCTAATATTATACGACGGCGTTTGCAATCTTTGTAATTATTCCGTTCGGTTTGTAGTCAAAAATGATAAGAAAAGGGTTTTCAAGATGGCTTCACTTCAAAGTGAATTAGGGCAACAATTTTTGGCAAAGCATCATCTTGACGAAAAATCATTTTCTTCATTTATTTTGGTTGACAAAGGAAAAGTATACTTCAAATCCACAGCTGCATTAAAAGTGGTAAAAAAATTAAACGGACTGGTAAAGCTGTTTTATATATTCATTATCATACCTCCATTTATTAGAAATTTCATTTACGACACTGTAGCCAGGAATAGGTATAAATGGTTTGGGCGGTCGGATGTGTGTTGAGGGGTTTGGGGTTTGTTATTATCGTTTAAGGTTTAAATCGCTACGCTGCCTGCCTGCCGGTAGGCAGGGTTTAATGGTTGGGTAATCTAGTATCCAGCATCCAGCATATCCAGCTTATCCAGCTTATCCAGCCTATCCAGCTTATCCAGCTTTATCTAGCATATCTAGAAAAAAATTCCTCCCCACACAATATTCTCAAAACAATCACGTTTATAGTGATGGAGTTTTACCCCTAACCCATGAAACTCCTATTTAAAAACCAATAAATATCCTTAACATGAAAACCTTAACTAAGGCAGTACTTGTACTGTT
>CANGEZ010000008.1 GCA_947452875.1 Chitinophagaceae bacterium | reverse complement strand
GGTCCTGGCACTGGAGCTACATTTACAACAAATGCGAATACGGTTAGAAAATTAAGTATTCAAGGCATTAATGGTTCAAATGCAGCGACGCTTAGAGGTTATGCTTCAAATGTTGCTTTAGGTGCAACTCCTAGTGAGATTATTTCTGCCAACAAAATAAGCAACCTTTATATTTCACCTGCGGTTGGAAGTACGGGCACGCCTGTTCATGCCTTATATGGAATTTTCTCAGGTGGTAGTACTGTAGGTGGAAGTTATGCTAAGAGTATTTATTCTAATTTAGTAGACACTTTATATGTGAGAAATAACGGCGATGCTTCACCAGTATACAATTCAAGTTTAGCTGCTATTTATAATGCAGGAACTGCAAATGGAAATAACATTCTCATTTACAAAAACAAAATTGCTCATATTATTCCATTTGGTACCGGAAGTACGACTATAGGAAGAGGTATTTGGTTAGGTTCGATTGCTGCCGGCGCCACTACCTCTAAGGCTTATATTTACAATAACATGATAAATATGGATCTGGCAGAAGCATTTGATGGTGCATCTAATGGATCGTTATTAACTACAGCAGATGGTATCAGAGGTATCGATTTATCACAAACAACAGCAGATTCTACTTTCCTTTATTTTAATACAGTAAGAATAGCCGGAGCAGGAAATCCAACTTCTACTTTTGGAAGTAGTGCGGCAAGTATTACAACAAATACAGCAAGTGTTGTGCTGACATTAAGAAATAACATTTTTGTAAACAAATCAACGGCAGGTTCTACAGGTTTTGCGGTTGCTTTAAGAAGATTTGGTACTACGACTACTTATAACAATTTATCAAGTAATAATTTGTTCTATGTAGATACTACCGGAAGACGTTACATGTACTACGAAGGTGTAACAGGATTTAATACTTTATCTGGAGCTTGGAATGCAGGTCCTAGAGAAGTAAACTCCGTAACACAGGTAGAGCCTGTGTTTGTAAAAGCTCCAGATGGTACCGATTCATTGCATTTAAATGTAAATACCAACTGTGCGATGAATACATCCGGTATTGCCATTACATTGCCTGCAATTGTTGACGATATCGATGGAGCCACAAGAGGCACACCTCCAGATATGGGTGCTGATGAATTTGATGGTACCGGTTTGGGTATCGGACAATGGGCAGGTGTTAATACCAACTGGAATGACCAAATCAACTGGTGCGGATTGGTGCCAGCTTCAAACACTGATGTTACCATTCCGGGCGCAAGAACTAACTATCCTTCTATAGATAACACTACATTACCTGTTCCAATGTGCAGAAATATAGCTGTAAGCACAGGCGGTATTGTAAATGTACTTGCAGGTGGTAAAATGCAGATTTTTGGAAATACATCAACAGCTGGAGGAAATATCAATGCTAAAGATGGTACGATAGAATTTGCAGGATCAACTGCTCAAACTATAGGTGCAGGTACATTCCAAAACAATAATGTAAGGAATATCACTATCAATAGTTCAGGTGGTGTAACCTTGGGTGGTCAGCTTAATTTGTTGAATAAGCTAGGATTCGCTGGTAGTAACAGAACTTTCAATATTGCAGATAGTTTGCTGTTTATGAAGTCTTCTGATACTTTAACTGCATTCCTTGCCAACATCACTAAAGATGCAAATACAGGTGGTGTTGTAACTGCAAATACGGTTACGGGTAATGCTGTGGTGGAAAGATATATTTCTTCAAGAAGAGCATGGCGTTTGTTGTCTATGCCAACATCACATAATGCCCAAACCATCAAGATGGCATGGCAAGAAGGTGCAACTGATTCATTACAGAATCTCTTGCCTGGAAAAGGTATTCAAATTACAAGTAACAGAACATCATGGTCTACTGATGGATTTGATGGATATAGTGCGGCAGGGGCTTCAGTTAAATTCTGGAATCCAAATTTGGCTTCCAACCAAGGAGCTTACGAAGGAATAGCTTCAACCAAATCTGTTACCACCCCCAATAACTCCACAGGTAAGTTTGAGGTTGGAAAAGCATACATGACATTTATAAGAGGGGATCGTTCTGTAAGATTGGTATCTCAAAGCCCAACATCAACCATTTTGAGAGAAAAGGGAGCGTTTAATTTACTTGACGTTCCAGCCGCTTCATCAAATACAGCTGCAAGTCAGTTCATTTCATTTGGTAATCCATATGCATGTGCGGTGGATTTCAATAAGCTTACAAAAGTGGGTGTCGGTCTCTCGTATTATTTATGGGATCCAAAACCTAGTACATATGGTGTGTTTGCCACATTCATTACAGATGGGAATATTGTAACAGGATGTGTCAACTGTGATGGTTCAACAAGCTTTGGTGGTGGTAATTATAATATTCAATCAGGCCAAGGTTTCTTTGTTAATTCCACAGCGGCAGTAGCTAGTGTTACTTTTGTTGAAAACAGTAAAGTGGACGGAAGCAGTCAAACCGAAAGACCTGTTGATGTTCAGATTCCATCAATCAGAACCACTTTGCAAAAACTACAGAATGGTAACGCTGATCATTATGATGAGGTACTTACATTATTTAATGCCAATTATACAGATAGCATTAATGAATTTGATGCGCCAAAACTCAGTTACAGTGGGGAAAACATTTCAATGTTAAGAGCCGATCAGCTATTGTCGATTGAAACAAGAAATGAATTGGATGAGTCAGATACCATCTTCTACAGACTGGGTCAGATGCGATATGCAAATTATCGTCTTGAATTCAAGCCTGAAAATATTACAGTTTCAGGAATTGAAGCCTTCTTGGAAGACAATTACCTTCATACTAGCAGTCCTGTTAGCTTAGGTAATAATACTGATATCGACTTTACAATTAATACAGATGCAGGTTCTTATGCAGCCGACAGGTTCCGTTTGGTATTTAAGCAATTGGCACCAGTACCAGTTACATTCGTAGATGTAAAAGCCGTTAAGGTGAATAAAGATGTAAATGTTTCCTGGAAAGTGGAAAATGAAATCAATATTGGTTCTTATGTAGTGGAAAGGTCTTCTAATGGAATTGCATTTACAGCCATAGGTAATGTTTTAGCCAACGGAACTAGCGTTTATTCTTTAATGGATCTTCAGGCGTTAAGTGGCAATAATTTCTACAGAATTAAGGCCATAGGTATCGCTGGCGACGTCAAATACAGCAGAGTAGTGAAGGTGACTTTTGAAATGGCGCCATCAATCAGTATGTATCCGAATCCAGTAGGAAGCGACAGAACCATACATCTTTCATTTAAAGACATGGCGATAGGTAATTATGCTGTAAAAGTGGTCAATAGTTTAGGTCAATCTGTAATGGTAAGAAACGTCAATCATACTGTTACAAATGCTCAATATGATATCACTTTGGATAAGAATTTATCACATGGAAATTATAGTATTGAAATTATTGATGTTAAAGATCAAAAAACAATTCTGAATTTTCTATATTAATTGAGAATAAGATATTATTTTTACAACTGAAAAAGACAAAAATGCGTAGTATGAGAAAATTACTGATTATGGTTTCAATAGCTTTGTTTTTTGCTGTTGTATTACCCTTGAACACACTTGCTGCTCCTCCAGATCCGAATTGTGATCCATTGGATCCTGCTTGTCCTATTGATGGAGGAATTACTTTATTGATTGCAGCAGGAATTGGGTTAGGCGCAAAACGAGCTTTGAAAAAATCCAACGAAGATTAAAAATTATTTTTTTTTAAAAATTAAAAGATGCTTTCGGGCATCTTTTTTTTTTCTAAATTAATGGTTAAGGCCTAATTTATTAGTTGATTAAAAGTTGTTTATCTGATTTTTTATAACGAATTTTGAATGTTTATATTGAAAAAATTTAAAGCTTACAGCTGTATTTCAAAAACATGTACAATTTTATATCTCGCACTACTTATATCTCTATTTGTAGTTTTTTAATTTTCGGTTTTGTTATCTCATTTACATCATGTTATAACGTAAAACCATTCGCTTATTTCAAAACTTTGCCAAAGGATACTACAATCAATTCATTTGTTTCTAAGCAATTTGAAACAAAAATCAGAAAAGATGACATATTGGGAATTACGGTTAGCAGTTTAAACAATGAACTTGATGCACAGTTCAACGGTTCTTCCAATGCCAATTCGAATGCAGCTGATAATGTTACTCAAAGTGCAACGGGTTATCTGGTTGATGAAAATGGACAAATCAGTGTACATTTTTTAGGCAAATTAAAAGTAGAAGGGTTGACAAAAAAACAATTGCAAGACAAACTTGAAAAAGAGTTGTTGTCTTTTCTGAAAGAGCCGATTGTTACTATAAAATATATGAACCGAAAAGTAACAGTAATTGGTAATGTAACTACGCCCAAGGTGATTTACATGAATGAAGAGCAAATGTCTATAATTGATGCATTGGTCAATTGCGGTGATTTAAAATCAGAAGCGTTAGCATCTGATTTGATGATTATAAGAGATTCTGCGGATCATAAAATCATCAAGCACATCAACTTGGAAGATCATGGGATTCTATCATCACCTTGGTATTATGTTAAATCTGATGATATTGTTTACATCAAGCAAGATGCCATGAAATTTGAAAAAGATGAACGAAGATTGCGAGTTCAAACAACCGTTTCATTACTTGTAGCCATCACATCTGTTATCGTTTTGCTGGCAAATACTTTTTTAAAAAAATAAATAACTATCAAGTATTATGAGTGAAGAACAAGAAGTATTGGATAAACCTAGTGACAATATACTCGCACAAATTATTCATAGGTATTTGCCCTTTTGGCCTATATTATTGTTATTTACATCAATTGCCTTATTAATTTCCTATTTTCAATTAAGAGCTCAAACAAAAATATATGTAGCATCAGCTAAGGTTCTTTTGAAAGATCCAGAGAAAGGAAATGGTGATACTAAAGTCCTAGATGCATTGAATATTTTTACGGAGAAGAAAACTGTAGAAAATGAAATTATTGTTTTGCGATCATCATCTTTGATAGAGGAAGTTGTAAAAGAATTAGACTTATATGCAACTGTAATCAATGAAGGTAATGTTAGAAAGGAGGAGTTATACGCTGATAATTCTCCAATAAGCTTTATCGCCTTAAATAAAGACAGTATTGAGTCTGCCGGTACTATATTTTTTGAGATAGATTGGAAGAAAGAAATGGTCAAGATAGGAGGAGAGCGTGTACCTTTTGACAGCACTTTTACCATAAAAAATACTACTTACAAATTACAATTAAATAGAGGCTATAATAGGAATGTGATTGGAAAAAATTACTTTGTTACTTTCAATAACGTCCAATCAGCCGCATCAGCATTAACAGGAAGTCTTAAAGCAGCTCCTCTTTCATATAATTCTACAGTAATAGATTTGAAATTGGAGACACCTGTGCCCGCTAAAGGTGTTGATTTTTTAAATAAATTATTTGAGGTTTACAACAAAGCAGGAATTGAAGACAAAAACCTAAGAGGGACTAAAACGCTTGCATTTATCGAAGATCGATTAAGAACAGTAATTAATCAATTGGATAGTGTAGAAAGAAATATAGAAGTTTATAAAGTAAAAAATGATGTAATAGGTCTCAGCGAACAAGCAAGAACTTATTTTGAAGAATTAAAAGAATTAGATAATGCAAATAGCTTATTGGATTTGAAATTAAGTTTATTGGATGATCTCAATGTTTATTTAAACATAAAAGGTAAAAAACCAGGAACAGTCCCCTCTCTAGTACTTTTAGAAGATATGACATTAAAAACACTGTTAGACCAACTATATACATCTGAGCAAGAACTTGATAAAATAAAATCAACTGCAGGAGCAAAAAGTGATGTAGTAATAGTGGCTGAAGGTAAAGTAGAACGTATCAAAAACGATATCAGAGAGAATATCAACAATATCAGGACTAATTTTTTAATTCAGAGAAAAAGCAACGAACAAAATATCGAGTCTAAGAAATACATGTATTCATCTGTTCCGCAAAAAGAAAGAGGTTTAATTGAAATCAGCAGACAACAAGGAATTAAAAATGAAATTTATACTTATTTGTTGAAGAAAAGAGAAGAAACAGCCTTGTCTTCAGCAGCTACGAGTGCAGATTTAAGAGTGTTGGAAAAAGGTTTTTTCTTTGGTCCAATTAGACCCATAGATAATAATTACTACTTAACAGGATTGGTAATTGGTTTATTGTTTTTTTTACTGTATGTTCAAATAACTGAGCACATCAATAACAGAATCATGTTTAGGGCTGAAATAGAAAAAAAATCTAAGGTGCCTGTAATCGGAGAAATTGTGCAAGCTAAAATGAATGAAACTATTGCCATTTCTGAAGGCAAAAGAACGGTAATTGCCGAACAATTTCGATCTCTAAGAACCAACCTGGGTTTTATGGGTTTTGATGAGAAGAATAAAGTACTGCTTGTTACTTCTAGCATTTCTGGAGAAGGAAAGAGTTTTGTTGCCGTAAATTTGGCCATCAGCTTAACTTTAAATGGGAAGAGAGTAGCATTAATGGAAATGGATTTAAGAAAACCCAAGCTCAGCAAACTCTTGGAAGTAAAAAAAGATCCAGGAATATCCAGTCACTTGGTCAACAAGGCCAGATTAGAAGAGATTAGCAAGCCAACTAAGTTTAATAATTTGTTTCTAGTTACAGCTGGTCCGATTCCGCCCAATCCTACAGAGTTGATTTCTAAGCCCGAATTTGAGGAAATGATTAATTCCTTGAAAGGTCAATTTGATTATGTTATCATAGATACGGCTCCAATAGGGCCTGTTGCAGATGCTCAACTATTGGCCAAGTTCGTTGATATCACCATCTTCATGGTAAGGCATAATCATACGCCAACGGTATTCCTTAGAATGATTGATAACTTTTATAAAGAGAAGAAGTTTAAGAACATGTGTATCGTATTTAATGGCATCAAGCCAAGAGGAATTTCACTCTTTAACTATGGTTTCGGTGGTTATGGAAATGGATATGGATATGGGTATGGGTATGGGTATGGATATGGATATGGTTATGCGTATGGAAAAACATATAGCAGTTATTATATTCAGGATTTAAGTCAGCCTGGGTTTAAAAATATATGGAACATTAAAGATTATTTCTTAAATATTTTTAAGAAATAAATAATGGTATTTCAAATAGAATTGTGCTAAACCTTAAGTTCAATGTGACTGAGGAACAGCGAAGCTATGTCAATTTTGAAAAATGATCGAAAATGAATTCTGGTATGTTATTTACACTAGGCCACGATGGGAGAAAAAAATTGCTGCCATTCTTGATCAAAAAGGGATAGAAAATTATTGCCCATTAAACAAGGTGGAAAGGCGTTGGAGTGACCGAAAGAAAACCATTATGGAGCCTTTATTTAAGGGTTACATTTTTATTAAAATTGAAGAAACAAAAAAATGGGACATCAAACAAATTGATGGAATTGTAAATTATGTTTATTGGTTAGGAAAACCAGCAAGAATCAGAGAAAGTGAAATCAATAATATAAAGTTCTTTTTAAAAGAATTTACAAGTGTAGAAGTGATTAATAATAAGATAGTTATAAAGGATGCTGTAATTATTAATGAAGGAATCTTGATGAATTATAAAGGTATGGTCATTGATGTCTTTGGAAATAAAGCGAGGGTGCAGATTGACAGCCTTGGTATCAGATTAAGTGCCTTGTTTGAAAAGTCCAGTTTGAGTCCAATTGAATAATTATTTTCTCATTTACTTTTTTTATCCAAAATAAATAGCTAATTTAACCTTCCAAAAAATTAAAAATGAAGCTTACCGATAAAATTTATGTAGCCGGTCACAATGGTTTAGTGGGTAGTGCAATAGTCAGATTGCTTAAAAAAAAGGGTTACACAAACATCATTTTCAGAACTTCCAAGGAATTGGATTTGAGAGACCAAAAAGCAGTCAATGAGTTTTTTGAATCAGAACAGCCTTCGTATGTTTTTATGGCTGCGGCTAAAGTTGGGGGCATTTTAGCTAATCAATCTTACCCTGCTGAATTTCTTTATGACAATATTGCTATACAATGTAATGTTATTCATTCTTCTTATAAATGGGGTGTTGAAAAATTACTTTTCTTAGGGAGTAGCTGCATTTACCCCAAAAATGCTCCTCAGCCTATTTTAGAAAGCTATTTAATGACTGGTTATTTAGAACCAACTAATGAGCCGTATGCCATTGCAAAAATATCAGGCATAAATATGTGTCAATCATACAATCGCCAATATGGTTGCAATTTTATAAGTGTCATGCCACCCAATTTATTTGGTCCAGGTGATAACTATGATTTATACAATGCTCACGTATTGCCTGCTTTATTAAGAAAATTTCATGAAGCAAAATTAAACAACCAACCTTCTGTAACTGTTTGGGGGTCTGGTAATCCCAGAAGAGAATTCTTACATGTAGATGATGCAGCTATGGCATGCTATTTTTTAATGCAGAAATATGATTCTTCGGAAATTGTAAATATTGGTACTGGGCTGGATAGTTCAATCAAAGAAATTGCCAACCTTATCAAGAAGGTTACCGAATATTCTGGCACTTTGCAGTTTGATGAATCTAAACCTGATGGGACTCCTAGGAAATTATTGAATGTCGACAAAATCAACAATTTAGGTTGGAAATCTGCTGTAGATTTGGAAAATGGTATTGAAATGACTTACAGAGATTTTGTTATGAATTATTCTAATTATACCAAACCCAAAAATTTCAAGCCAGCTGAGTTGATTCAGGCATAATCACAAGATTTATTTTGTGGTAATCATAATTTTTTCGGTTTAATTCTTAATATTAATAATTGCAATTCTCATTCTCTCTTTATTAAATGAGTAAGAACGTTTTATTTCTTACGCTACGTATTTTCTCTGCAACAGGTGGAATAGAGAAAGTTTGCAAAATATTAGGTAAAGCCTTACAAGAAATAAATCCCCAAAAAGAACAACTCTGTATTTTATCTTCACATGACTCAACAATTCAGTCTCGAAATAATCCCTATTTCTCAGATGATATTTTTGCAGGTTACAGCAACAACAGATTAAAGTTCTTACTTCAAAGTGTCAAAAAAGGGATAAACGCAGATGTAATCATCATCAGTCATGTTAATATTTTGCCTGTAGCATGGTTAATTAAAAAACTCTTCTCCCAAAAAAAAATAATAATGATTGCACATGGCATCGAAGTGTGGTCAATCCCTTTAGGATATAAAAAAAAAATGCTTTCAGCATGTGATGAAATAATTTGTGTTAGCGAATTCACTAGGCAAAAGGTTTCCGAAATAACTGAACTTAAAAAAGTTACACTTTCCGTCATCAATAACTGTATTGATCCTTTTTTAAACAATAAGAAATCAGTTGAAGCGATTGGCTTACTTCGCAAAAAGTATAAAATATTACCTGATGATAAAATAATGTTTACCCTCACCAGAATGGATGCCAATGAGAGATATAAGGGATATGATAGGGTGATTGAAGCTATGGCTGGTATGACTAATCTTTACCCAACATTGAAATATGTAATCGGAGGCTCTTATGATGAGGCAGAAAAAAAATATGTCGATAACATTCTCGAACAATTTAATTTAAAAGAAAAAGTCATTTTCACCGGGTTCATCAAAAATGAAGAGCTTAATGATCATTTTTTGATGTCTGATTTCTACATTATGCCAAGCTATGGTGAAGGTTTTGGCATTGTTTTCATTGAAGCCATGTATTTCGGATTACCAGTAATTGCCGGAAATAAAGATGGCTCTGTTGATGCCTTGCTTAATGGTAAACTCGGCATTTTGGTAGATCCGATGAATGTAGAAGAGATAAAGTCAGCAATAGAAAATGTAATGAATGATTCCGAAAAATATCTTCCGGATAGTAAATTACTTTTGGATCATTTCGGATATCAGCAATTTAAAAATAATTGGGAAAAAGTGATTCTCAACTAATATTATAATGAGTCAAAATATTGATAAGCAAGAAAGTTGGGATTTGATATTAAAAGCAGGTAGTTCTGAAAAAAACTATTGGAAGGACTTGTGGCGCTTTCGAGAATTGTTTTATATTCTCAGCTGGAGAGATATTAAAGTCAGATACAAACAAACCGTTTTAGGTGCAGCTTGGAGCATCATTAGGCCATTGTTAACCACAATTGTTTTTACAGTAGTATTCAATAAAATCGCCAAATTACAAAATCCCGGAAATGCTCCTTACGCGTTGATGGTATTCGCAGGTATGCTTCCATGGCAATTTTTCAGTAATGCGCTGAGTGAGTCAAGTAATAGTTTAATTGGAAATGCCAATCTTATCACTAAGGTTTATTTTCCAAGAATGATAATTCCCGCAAGTTCGGTAATCACGAGCATGGTGGATTTTGCTATTTCATTTCTCATTTTGGTTGCAATGTGTTGTTGGTATCAATATTTACCTTCTTGGCACATCATTTTTTTACCGGTCTTTATTTTA
The DNA here is from genome assembly GCA_947452875.1 of Chitinophagaceae bacterium. Classification (GTDB taxonomy): domain Bacteria; phylum Bacteroidota; class Bacteroidia; order Chitinophagales; family Chitinophagaceae; genus Ferruginibacter. Next base: position 12,520 of record CANGEZ010000008.1, on the reverse strand, counting down.
ATAGCCTTCTTTTGTGCATTTGGTGTTGGGTTATACCTTACTGCTGTGAATGTGAAGTATCGTGATTTCAGATATATTATTCCATTTATCATACAATTCGGACTTTACATCACTCCAGTTGGATTTAGCAGTTCGGTTGTGGGTGAGCGATGGAAGTTTTTATATTCACTCAATCCCATGGTTGGTGTCATTGATGGATTCAGGTGGTGCATCCTTGGTGATAACATGTCTCTGAGTTCATTTTTGATTTCATTAACCACAACAATTCTATTCCTGATTTTGGGTTTGTTTTATTTCAGGAAGATGGAAAAAACATTTGCAGACAATATATAACTGATTCACTTGTCAAAAATTATTGAAGTTCGCGGCTTATCAAAATCCTACATGATCAAACATGAAGGGAAAGAAAATTATACAGCATTAAGAGATGTATTGTCTCGCAAAGCCAAAAAAATATTTTCTTTTTCAGGCTGGAAGGCGGCTCCGGTTACTCAGGAAGAATTCTGGGCATTGAAAGACATTGATTTTGATATTGAGTCTGGTGATAGAGTGGGAATTATCGGTAGAAATGGGGCAGGTAAAAGTACATTATTAAAAATTTTATCAAGAATTACAGAACCTACAAACGGTTCAATTAAAATTAAAGGACGTATTGCCTCTTTACTTGAAGTAGGTACGGGCTTTCATCCCGAACTTTCTGGTCGCGAGAATATTTTTTTAAATGGTGCTATTTTAGGGATGAGCCGAAATGAAATAAAAAAACATTTTGATGCTATTGTAGATTTTGCAGAAGTAGAAAAGTTTTTGGATACACCTGTTAAGAGATATAGTAGTGGTATGTACGTTCGCTTGGCTTTTGCTGTGGCCGCACATCTTGAACCTGAAATATTGATTGTTGATGAAGTGCTTGCGGTAGGAGATGCCCAATTTCAAAAGAAATGCTTGGGTAAGATGGAGGATGTGAGTAAGAATGATGGAAGAACGATTTTGTTTGTTAGTCACAATATGGGTGTGGTTTCACAACTTTGTACGAGTGCTATTTTACTTAACAAAGGAACAATTGATTTTAATGGCACTGTTTCTTCAGTTGTAGATAAGTATTTAAGAAATCAATCCTATACAAATGAGTATATTCATAATAAAGAAGCGATTGGTGTAAAACCTAATTATATAGAGTCCATAAAGATCAAAAATGAAACCGGTGACTATGTATCCAGTTTCTCTTTTGATCAGCATATCATTATAGAATTTATTTGTCAGATAAAAAATTATACACCCGATTTGCTTATTGGTATCGGCATGCAAGATAAAACGAACAGCAGGGTGTTTACAGTGGTAAAAGGAATTGACTATTTTATAGACACCAAAAGCAATTTCTTACGCGGAGAACTAAAACTACCAAGTTCATTATTTGCTCCAAACGTATATTCATTTGTTTTTGCAATATGGACAAAAATGGGCGTCATTCATGATGTCGCAGAAAACGTGTGTGTGATCAGTATACATGATAATGGCACATCACTTGCGGCTTTTGAAGGCGCTGATTACGGCTCTGTGATTATCAATCCAATTTGGAAATCATGTTAAAAAAGATTGCAAAGAAAATCATTTATCGTTTTTTCAGCATTGGTATGGATGAATACCAAAAGCAAGAAAAAATACGTCAAAGGAAATATTTTTCAGATAATGCAATTTTTGATCAAACCATTATCACGGGTAATCATACCAGGATTATCAATAATGGAGGGATTAAAGAACGTATCGTGCTTGAATCCCATTCTATTATTTTAGGAGAAATACAAACAATGCAACATGGGGGAAGTATTAAAGTGGGGCAACATGTTTTCATCGGAGAGCATACTAGAATATGGTCATCAGCTTCAATCATAATTGGAAATCGTGTGCTGATTTCACACAATGTAAACATTCACGATAATAATTCTCATGCATTAGAAAAAGTATTGAGGCACCAGGAATTTAAATATGTTTATGAAACTCATAAACCCTATCCTCATGATAATTTATCTGAAAAAGCAATTGTTATTGGGGATGATGTTTGGATTGGATTCAATGTTACCATTTTTAAAGGAGTTAACATCGGTAATGGCGCTATCATAGGAGCCAACTCGATTATTACTAAGGATGTTCCCTCAAATGCAGTTGTTATCGGTTCTGAGCAGAAAATAATTAAGTATTTAGAGTAGTGAATTTACAAGACGCTATGATTTTTTTATAGTTCTCAATATTTTAAAAAAACAGTAACAATGAAAATCGCTTTTGTAGATAATCTTCAAGTTGGTGGTGGGCTGTCTCGCTTTTCATTATTGCTCTGTAAAAGCCTGATAGAAAAAGACAACACTATTCAAATAGATTATTTTATACATAGTCAGAATTTGAAACTAGTACCAGAATTATTGGGTATCAAAAATGTAAATGTTATTGTTTTAAAATCAACATTGCCTTTTGGTTTTTTGGAAAAGGTCGGTTTTAAACTAAAGACTATTTTAGGTATTAAGCATTCAGAAAATCCTGTGATTGCAGAAATTGAAAAAGTGGTAGATCAAAAATATGATTTAGCTTATTTCCCATCTGCACATATGATGGAAAGACCAACTTTGAAAATTCCTATAGTTGGAACTCTTCACGACTTCAATTGGAAATATTTTTTTGGACGACAAATATTTTCAAAGTCGTTTGTTCAAAAAATGGATACAGAAATTGTGAAATGGATGAATGGTGGTTACAATGTTTGCTCCGCTCAGGATGTTGTTGATGAAGCAAGAAAGTTATATCCTGGAATGAAAAACTATCCTGAGGTTGTCCATATCGCACCTGTAATCTTTAATTCGGAAATTTCTGAAAGCAGATCGAAAGAAATCCTTAAAGCTTTAAACATAACTTATCCATACATCATTTTTCCAGGGAATTTTTTCCCTCATAAAAATCATTTGAATCTTTTTACAGCCTTTTATTTGCTCAAACAAAAGGACGCATTTAAGCAATATAAATTATTACTAACGGGAATGAATTCAGATCAAGTGCCTTTGGCTAAGGCAGAATACAGAGGGATAAGGCTTGTCAGTGAAACTAATGGTCATGAAGAATTCGATATCATGGGATTAGGTTATCAAACTAATGAATGCATTGATGTGTTGATTGCCAATGCGCAATTGCTGGTTTCTCCATCAATATATGAAGCCATTTGCACCCCTGCTATGGATGCTTGGAATTTCGGAGTACCTACTGCTATTTCTGATATTCCTCCATTTCGTGAACATGAAAAAGCTTGGGGCATTCATTCTGTATTTTTTGATCCCATGAATCCAAAAGATATGGCAGAAAAAATTGAAAATGCTTTAACTGATTATGAAAATACTAAAGCAAATGGAAAGCTGTCTAGAGAAAAAATGTTGAATTATAGTTGGGAAAAAGTAACAGAAGGTTATTTGACAATATTTAAAAAGGCGATTGATAAAAAATGAAAATTTTAGTTTTAGGGTCTGAAGGATTTATTGGTGGGCATTCAGTAAATCATTTTCATTCAAAAGGCAATGAAATTCACGGGGTTGATTTTTTTGAAAAATCAAATCATCAAATTTTTTATCATCAATATCAACTTGATGATCCGGGTTGTGCTCAAGTATTTAAAACAGTTGAATTTGATTACTGCATCAATGCTGCCGGAAACGGCAATGTGAATATTTCAGTTACTCAGCCTGAAAAAGATTTTGTGGCAAACACACAATTTACTTTTCAAATTCTGGAGACTCTAAGAGTATATTCACCCAGATGTAAGTATATACATATTTCAAGTGCAGCTGTATACGGCAATCCGGAAGTGTTACCTATCAATGAGACATCACCCATTCAGCCTGTTTCACCATATGGTTGGCATAAATTTATGTCTGAGCAAATTTGCAAAGAGTATTTCCAATTGTATGGAATACAATCTGCGATTATTAGACCGTTTTCAGTTTATGGTCCCGGATTAAAAAAACAAATTTTCTGGGATGTATACATGAAATCATTTCAAGACAGTACATCAATTGAATTGTGGGGTGGAGGTGAAGAAGCCAGAGATTTTATTTATATCGATGATCTGATATCAGCTATAGATACCATTATAAAAAACTCTTCCATGGAGGCTGATATCTATAATGTGGCCTCAGGTCAAATGACATTCATAAGAGATGCTGTCGCAATTTTATTACAAAATTTAGATAATCAAAAAATCATCACATTCAATGGTGAAAGTCATAAAGGAAACCCAATTAAATGGGAAGCCGACATTTCAAAAATAACATCGTTGGGGTTTAATCCTATGGTAAATCTTAAAGAAGGAGTAGCTAAATTAGCTAATTGGATGAAAATTCAAAATAACTGATTTTGGCAATCGCTATCACTTATTTTATTGATGATAAATTAGGAGGAGTCAGTTCGCTTAATTTGAATCTCATTCAACATGCTCCTCAAGGTTTTAAACAATCTGTCATTCACTTGGAGGACAGATCTTTGAATGTTGCCAAATCTGGTATCGAATATCCAGTGGATAAACAAATACAATTTGTGTTTGATAAAAAATCCAATGTGTACAGCGTGTTGAAGAAAATGAGGAAATGTGTAGCTAATACTAAAGGTGCATTGGTTTTGAATTACGGAAGCGAAATGGCGATGCTTGATCATTATCAGGTTATGCAGACTACATACCAATTGGTTCATGATGCCTACAATTTGAATTTGGCAAAAAATTACGGACATGTTGTAGACGTGTTTATTTGTCACAATGCATTCATTGAGTCAGAACTTAAAAAATTATTTCCATCAAGACTTAACGATATTTTTTTTCTTTCACATGGTGTAACAATCCCTGACCTATGTAGGAAAGAAAGAAAAACTGATGAACCACTGAACCTCTTATTTTTAGGACGATTTACAAAGTCAAAAGGCATTTTTGATTTGCCTCAAATCGCTAGATTATTACGTAAAAAAAACATCAAAGTAAAATGGACTTGCATCGGTTCTGGTCCGGAAGTAAATGATTTCAAAAACAGTTGGCATCCTGATGATGAAGTTGCTTTTCTTTCACCTGCAAGCAACAAAGAAGTGCTTGAAATTTGCCAACAACATGATGTATTTGTGATGCCAACCAAATTTGAAGGCACACCTGTTTCTTTATTGGAAACCATGAGTGTAGGCTTGGTACCCGTAATTACTTCATTGCCCGGAGGAATAGAGGAGATTGTAACATCGGAAATTGGTTATGCCATAGGAATAAATGATAATAATGAATTTGCGAACGCTATAGCAGCATTGAACAACAACAGATTAAAGCTTGAACAATTAAGTAGTAATTGTAGAAATAAAATAATTGCTGACTTCAATGTTGTCAATACATCAAAAAAATATTACGAACTATTTGGACAGTATGAACTTTTTAAAAAAGATAGACAACTTAAAAAATTAAAAGTAGGCTCGAGGCTCGATCATCCTTTCATTCCTGAATTGATAGTGAGGATGATTAGAACTGTAGTCAGCTTGTCAATGTAGAATATGAATTCTCCTGCAGTTAGTGTTTGTGTATTTACGTATAATTATCAAAGTTATTTATCTGAGGCTGTTGAAAGCATTCTTAGTCAAGAAACAAATTTTGAAGTAGAGATATTGATCTCCGACGATTGCAGTACTGACAATACTTTTGAAATCGCCCTATCTTATGCCGATAAATATCCTGGCAAAATAAGGGCATACCAAAACCCTACAAACATTGGAGGCACCAAAAACTGGATAAAGGCAATTCAAGCTTGCAATGGAAAATATATCGCATTGCTTGATGGGGATGATTATTTTTCTGATCCTTTGAAATTGCAAACCCAATTCGACACTTTAGAGAATAACAATAAGTTAGTCTTGTGTTTTCATAGTGTGGATGAAATATATGACGATGCTCCAGAACTGAATAAAACTGTTGAATTTCAGAATGAAATATATTCTTTAAGTGATTTCATGCTCAATGGTTGGTTTGTAAGAACATCTTCTACTTTCTTTAAAAATGGATTGTTACCCCAAACAATTCCGGAATGGGTTCACGACTATCCATACAGATTTGATACTATTTTGCATGTCTTTCTTTGTATGCATGGCGAGGCTTTCAATGTGAAGAAGAGTATGAGTGTATGGCGCAAACATAAGAAAGGAATGTCTTTTTGGCTGATGACCAATATGATAGAAAATACCCAAAAAAAAATATCGCTCTCCAGGAAGTTGAATGATTTTGCAGGTGGACAATATAAAGTTGAATCAGGGAAATTCATTTCTTATGAAAAAACCTTATTGTTTTTTTATTTGATGAGAAATTTTATTTTCTGGAAACATCCTCTTGTATTCATTGATTCATTATTGAACATGAATTGGAATCTGTTTCTCAAACTATTAAAAGGCAAGAGACATGGAATTAAAAATGCTTGATTGGGACAGTGATTTCTGGGGGAAAAGGATTTTTTCATTACATATGGGTTTGACTGACTCATTTGAGGAAGCGCAAAAAGTTGCCAATGATTCAAATGCAGATCTGTTATATATATTCACTGATAAAAGCGCACACGCCATTTCTCAACTTGATTCTGAAAAGACAATAACCTTGTTCGACAATAAATTGACATTTTCAATGGAGTTGAATCGTAAGGATTTCTTTTTTGATCAGGAAGTTATAGATGAAACAACAGAGCCTAATATCAATTTCCTGGAATTGGCAAGGTCAGCTGGAAAGCATTCACGTTTTTATTTGGATAAAAATTTGTCTCATCAATTTGACGAGTTATACGATCTATGGCTAATCAACTCTTTGAACAAAACTATTGCAGATAAGACTTACGTTATTAAAAATGATAAAGAACAGGTGGTTTCTTTTCTTACATCTAAAATAAAAAACAATAGAGGTAATATTGGCTTAATTGCAACAGATGAAAAATATATGGGTATAGGATATGGAAGCAAACTGATTGCACACTTACACAAATGGTATTTAGAAAACAACATTAAATATTCTGATGTGGTTACACAACAATCAAATGTTCAGGCTTGCGCATTCTACTCGAAAATTGGTTTTAATGTGATTAAAGAAGAACTTGTATACCACTGGTGGTGTAAATAGAACTTGTAATTAAAATTAATTTTTGAAAACTATTTTATAAAAACTGCAGAAATGAAATTTCAGTTTTTAAATTAATTCAACACAAAGAATCCTTTTTAAAATAACAGCATGAGAATACCATTTAACAAACCATATTTAAGTGGAAAAGAATTGGAATACATCAACGAAGCAGTATTGAATGGCAAATTGTCTGGGGATGGTGTATTTACAAAAAAATGTCATGATTATTTCAAATCAAAATTCGGTTTCAAACATTGTTTGCTAACAACTTCATGTACTGATGCGCTTGAAATGTCTGCCATTCTTTTGGACATAAAAGAAGGAGACGAAGTAATCATGCCGTCTTATACTTTTGTTTCCACAGCAAATGCCTTTGTACTTAGAGGTGCAAAAATCATTTTTGTAGACAGCAGAAGCGACCATCCTGGAATGGACGAATCACAAATTGAAATGCTGATTACCCCAAAAACAAAAGCGATTGTTGTTGTACATTATGCTGGCGTTTCCGTAGATATGAACGTTGTGATGGATCTTGCAACAAAACATGGTGTGTATGTTGTTGAAGATGCTGCTCAAGCCATAGACAGTTATTATTTTGAAAAACCGTTAGGAAGTATTGGCCATATGGCAGCTTTCTCTTTTCATGAGACAAAAAATATTCAATGTGGAGAAGGCGGCATGCTCGTTGTTAATGATGATAAGTTTATAAAAAGGGCGGAAATTATCAGAGAAAAAGGTACTAATAGATCCGCATTCTTCAGAGGCGAAGTAGATAAATATGGCTGGGTTGATCTTGGTTCATCTTTTCTGCCTTCTGAAATTACTGCAGCTTATTTGTTTGGGCAACTTGAAAATCTTGAAAGCATTCAAAAAAGAAGAAAAGATATATGGGCGTTGTATGATTCAACTTTCAAATTACAATCAACTGATTTTAATTTGCCTACACCATTAATCCCTGAATTTGCAAGTGTAAACGGACATATGTATTACTTGGTATGTAATGATCAACATGAAAGAGCATTTTTGATTGATCAGCTCAAAAAAGCTGGTATTTATGCCGTATTTCATTACTTGTCTTTACATGTTTCAACTTATTATCATCAGCTTCATGATGGGAGAGATTTGATAAATTCAGATGCATACACTGATCAATTATTGCGTCTTCCATTGTATTATGAGATGACAGATTCGCAGGTAATTGAAATTTGTGACACCGTTATCAAAGCCATAAAGAATTACAGAAATTAATTGTAACTACAGAATATCTTAAGAAGAAGTGCAAAACATGAACATGCCTGAAGTAAGTGTACTGATGACTGCTTACAATAGAGAAAAATTTATTTTGGAATCAATTGAAAGTGTGACGCAATCCACATTCAAGAATTTAGAATTAATCATTGTGGATGATGGTTCTAAAGACAATACAATAGAATTAGTAAGGCATGCTATGCAAAAAGATTCACGTATTCGCTTCTATCAAAATGAAAATAATTTAGGTGACTATCCTAATAGAAATCAGGCGGCTTCTTATGCTAAGGGAAAATATATTTTATATGTGGATTCGGATGACCAGATTCAGCCTGATGCCATCGCTTATTGCATGAAATATTTCGAGGCGTTTCCTGAAGCAGATTTCACTGTGATATATCCTCATGATGACATTCAAACTCCAATGATGTTTGATTCAGAAACAGCAATCAGAAAGCATTTTTATGAAAAAAGTTTTTTGAACCTAGGTCCTGGCGGTGTTGTTTTCAAAAGGGAGTTTTTTTTTAAGAATAATGCTTACAGTACTCAATTTGGTCCTGCGAATGATTTATACAGTCATTTGAAATTTGCCATAAAGGGTAACGTGTTGTTGTTGCCATACAGGTATCTGATTTACAGAATTCATGATGGTCAGGAGTCTACAAACCGTTATAGGTATTTATATCTGAATCAACTCTATATAAATGCCGCTTTTTCTAAGTTAGATTTTCCTCTTACCGAAAAAGAAAAAAACAAAATCAAAAAAAAGTACACCAGAAATAATGCGTTGGTAATTTTGAAATATACTTTGAAAACATTTAAGATTAGAAAAGGCATTGAAGCCTATTTGAAAGGAGAATTTAAGTTTCGTGATTTGATCTGATTCAATAGGATTATATCACTCTTTTTTGAACAAAATAAATTTAAACATAAAGTAGATGTGCGGAATAGCGGGTATAGTTGGTTATAATAAGTCAGGAATTACAGTACATTCCATGCTTGAGAAAATTGCTCATCGTGGTCCTGATGGATTGTTTTATTGGAATGGAGAAAATGTAGCATTTGGTCATGCTAGATTAAGCATCATTGATTTGTCACAAGCAGCTAATCAACCAATGATTGATCCACTCACTGGCAATGTTATTATTTTCAATGGAGAAATCTTTAATTACATCGAATTAAAGGAGCAATTCAAAAATGATTATCAATTTAAAACCAACTCAGATACCGAAGTAATTCTGGCGGCATATCAGCTTTATGGTGTTGGTATGTTTTCGAGGTTGAGAGGCATGTTTGCCTTTGCTTTGTATGACGCTCACTTGAAAAAAGTAATAATTGCCCGAGATAGGATGGGCATAAAACCTTTGTTCTACCGAAAAATAAATCAGTCATTCTATTTTGGCTCTGAAATGAAATCAGTTACTCAATTTCATGGCATTTCAGACAATCTGAATGAGTTAAAAGTGTATGAATTTCTCGCTGATGCAAGAATGGATGCAGATGAATACTCCATGTTTGAAGGTGTGATGCACCTGCCGCCTGCACATTATATGTGGATTGATCAAAATGGAGAGAACGATAAACCCTTGACATATTGGGATTTTCCTGAATTGGGCAAACGTAAATTTGATGAAACGGCTAAAGAGGAGTTCATCGCGCACATGGATGAGACCATAAAAATGCATCTTCGTTCAGACGTTCCTGTCGGTGCCTTTCTTTCAGGAGGATTGGACTCATCTTCTGTTGTTTGTTTTGCCCTTAGGCATTTGAAACAAGAGAAATTAAACGTTTTCTCTGCGATTTTACCCTATTATCATCCTGAAAATTCACTCATCAAAGAAATTACTTCTATGGATGAAAGAATTGTTTGCAATGATCTTAATCTCTCCGGAGAAAACTTTTTTGAAGATATTCCTAAAGTAATTGAACAAAATGGAACTCCTATTTTGGATGGTTCTATGTACACTCATTACAAACTTTGCGAAATGGCAAAGGAAAAAAATGTGAAGGTCTTGCTTTCCGGATCTGGTGGGGATGAGTTGTTCGGTGGTTATGAAGCTATGGTGCATGCCCAACATTCAAGACTGCTTTATCAGATGCGATTTGGCAGATATTTAAAAGACTTGATTAAGTTGAGAAAAGGACGAAATGCCAACACTTATTCACATCTTTTTTTAAGAAGTGCTTATGAATGTTTACCTGTGAGTATGCGCAGATTTGCCAAGAATGCACAATTGCACCTGAAATTCAATCATATCGAAATCAGTCCCAATGTCCCTCATTATTATTTTAGCCATCCGGATCCTTATTTTGCCAACATGTTGAATAATTATCGTAGCTGGACCGCACCTCCCTTTTTACATTATGAAGACAGAAATTCTATGAAGTTCGGCATTGAAATCAGAGTGCCTTTTTTTGATCATAAATTGATAGAATTTATTTTGCAATTCAATACAGAAGATATCATCAGCGGCAGTAGTAAAAGTATTCTGAGAAATTCGTTTCGTGGAATTGTACCCGATAAAATCCTTGATCAAAAAGGTAAATATGGCTTTCCTTCTCCTTTGGATCATACTTTAAAAACTAGCAAAGCTGGCAAAGAAATATTTTATGATTTATATAATAAGACGCCATTATTGTCTTCAAAAAATACTTTGAAGCTCGCTGAACAATTTTATGAAGGCAAGGGTAATGTCTCTGTATTTTGGAGAACACTGAGTTATATGATCTGGTACGATATCAATAAAAACAAAACAATAAACAATAATTTTTAGCATGCAGCATCAATTCAAGTCGATACTTTATATAGGAAGTCTTGAGAAAGATGGTAATTCCAAAAAGCGATTTGAGACACTGAAGCAAATAGGGCATCAAGTTGAAGGAATTGATGTAGATCCCTTCATCTTTGTTCCTTTTTGGCTTAGATTTCATTTTCATCTTTATTTTGGGCCAGGTATTAATTCTCTGAATCGTGTTGTACTTGATAAAATACGCGAGATGAAACCTGATATTTTATGGGTAGACAATAAACCTTATTTGATATCATCCACTCTGAGAAAAATTCGAAAAGAAAATCCCGGGATGAAAGTGGCAAACATTGTAACTGATGATGCTTTTGGAGCGTACAGTTATTGCTGGAAAATAATTTATAAAACTTTCAAATATTACGACATTCATTTTGTTCAACGTAGTATCAATATTGCTGAATTTAAAAGGGAAGGTGCCAATAGGGTGGAGTTGTGTTACCGATCTTTTGATCCTAATTTTCATCGCCCTTTACTTGAAATTCAAAACCAGCGAAATATTAATAAGCCAGTAATTGGATTTATTGGAAGTTATGAAGAAGAAAGGGAAGAGTATATCACATATCTGATTGAAAATGGAATTGATGTTGAGGTGTATGGAAATGAATGGCCTTCAGGTAAACATTGGAATGTCATCCAGCCTCATTATAAAGGCGCCTCAGTTTTTGGAAATGGTTATGTTGAAGTCATCAACAGAATGGATATCGCACTACATTTCCTAAGAAAAAAAAATCGTGATCAACAAGACAGCAGGTCTTTTGAAATACCTGCTTGTAATGTATTTATGCTGGCGGAAAGAAGTTATTTACATCGAGAATTATTCGCAGAAGGTCATGAAACAGATTATTTCACTTCCAAACAAGAATTGTTGCAGAAAGTGAAATATTATATCAATCAACCCGAATTGAGAATAAAAATGGCCAACGCTGCATATGAAAGGTCATTTCAATCAGGTTATTTTCACGAAAGCCGTTTGAAAATAGTATTAGATAAGATTTATGGTCAAGAAAGTGAAAATAAAAAAATCAAAAGAGTTGTAGCCGGAATATACATTGATCCGGATTTTTATCCGCCAACCATAAATGCCGTGATAAATTTATCTGAAATTGCCGAAGAGGTTGTTGTAGTAACAAGAAACCATGCGGCTTTAGATTTTCCTTATCCCAGCAATGTGACATTGATTAAAAAAGGTAAACTCACAACGGTATTGGATACCGAAAAAAAGAGTATAATAAACAAGCTGTTTTCATTCGTTGGTTATTCTTTTACTTTATGGAAGAAATCTATAAAAAGCGGAACTAATCTAGTTGTGTATTAT
>CANGEZ010000007.1 GCA_947452875.1 Chitinophagaceae bacterium | reverse complement strand
TTTCAACATTTCAATAAATAATTTTGAACAGAGCCACTCAAAATTTTAAAATCCAAAAATACATTGCGGTAATTTCGGTCGCTTTATTTCTCATCAAGCTATTTGCCTGGTATTTGACGCATTCTGTTGCTATTCTTACGGATGCTTTGGAAAGTATTGTAAATGTGGTGGCAGGCTTCATTGGTTTGTATAGTTTATACGTTTCAGGAAAGCCCAAAGATCAGGATCATCCTTATGGACATGGTAAGGTAGAATTTTTATCGGCAGCAATAGAAGGTTTATTGATTGGTATTGCAGGAATTTTTATCATTAGAGAAGCTGTTTTAAATTTATACGAACCTCATTCTATTCAGAAATTGGATTATGGGATTTATTTGGTAGCCGTCACTGCTATCATTAATCTGTTTGCCGGTATGATATGTGTTAAAACCGGAAAGAAAAACAATTCGCTGGCGCTAATTGCGAGTGGTAAGCACCTAATAGCTGATACCTATACAACGATAGGAATCATTATAGGTTTGGTCTTGCTTTTTGTAACTGGCATTTCATGGATCGACAGCGCAGTTGCCATCATCTTTGCCTTGGTTATTTTTTACACAGGATATAAAATTGTTAGAAGTTCCATTGCCGGTATCATGGATGAAGCGGATATGGAATTGTTGAATAAGATGGTCATTTTTTTAAATGAAAACAGAAATCCAAATTGGATTGATTTGCATAACCTGCGTATCATTAAATATGGTGCTATGATACATCTCGATTGTCATCTTACAGTGCCCTGGTATTTTAATGTACATCAGGCTCATGATGAAATAGATCGCTTATCTGGATTGGTGAAGCAGCATTTCGGTGATTCCGTGGAATTGTTTGTTCACTCCGATGGTTGCCTTGATTTCTCTTGTGCATTATGTGAAAAAACGGATTGTGAAGTCAGAAAACATGCATTCCAGAAAAAAATTGTTTGGACAATGGAAAATATTTCTTCCAACAAAAAACACCAGATCGATTAATATGAACACCGAATCCCTTGATGAAAAATATTGGAGTCAAAGATATAAATCAGAAGCTACCGGTTGGGATTTAGGAGAAGTGTCCCCACCATTGCAAGCATATATAGACCAACTTTCAAACAAAAATATTTCTATTCTGATTCCGGGTTGCGGCAATGCATATGAAGCTGCATATTTAATTCAAAAAGGATTTGCCAATATTACACTTGCGGATATTTCTCCAATACTAACGGAGCAACTTAAACGTAAATTTGTTAATGAATCAGGAAAGTCAGTCCATATTATTTGTGATGATTTTTTTAATCTTCAAGGGCAATATGATTTAATATTGGAACAGACTTTCTTTTGTTCATTCAAGCCTGAAAACAGAGAAAAATATAGGGATAAGATTTTTAATTTATTAAAGCCCGATGGGAAATTAGTGGGTGTGTTATTTGACAGAGAATTTACATCAAACCCTCCTTTTGGTGGGAATGAAAATGAATACAGGAAATTATTTTCTTCGAAGTTTGAAATTAAAACAATGAGTGCTTGTTATAATTCTGCTGTGCCAAGGCAGGGTAATGAGTTGTTTGTGATTTTGGCCCCCTCGGTCCCCCAAGGGGGAAGTTGATTATGTTTTGTTGGGATTGTCTCGAATGGGTTTCACGCTAAGCTCGCAAAGAGGCAAAGTCGCAATGATATTTATTTAAATAGCCACGAATTCACGAATTATAGGCCCCCTCAATCCCCCAAGGGGGACTTTGATTATGTTTTGCATAGGGTTGCCACGAATTCATGAATTATTCTTTTAGTGAAAAATTCTGTTTGCCCCCCTCTCTTTTGGAGAGGGGTTGGGGGTGAGGCTTTTCATGAGAAAATGATTTTTCATTTCCGAAAAACTACTTTTACATTTATTATTTTACATTCAATATTTTACATTTCCTCTCCTCACCCTCCAATCATCTTCGCCACCCCAAACGCCGCGCCTGCAGCCATAGCGCCGATAAGCATTACTCTGATCGCACCTTTCCATGGATTGACTCCTGTAATTTTGCTTTTGAAGAAACCAAAAATGAATAAACAAATTAAAGTGGCAACAACAGAGTATTCCAATGCAACACTGGAATCGTGAATAAAAAAATATGGGCTTAAAGGAATTATGCCGCCTGCTATGTAAGACAATCCAATGTTAAGCGCGCTTTTAGTAGCTCTTTTAGGATCAGGCTTTTCTAAGCCTAGTTCATACTTCATCATAAAATCCACCCATCTGTCTTTGTCTCTTGAAATTTCTTCTGTTGCTTTTTCCTGCAATTCTTCACTCAAACCTATGTTAGCAAAAAACTCTTTTGTCTCTTCGATTTCACGATGCCTTAGGTTTTCAATTTCATCATATTCTCTTTTTATTTCGCTATTGTAATGGTCTTGTTCTGTTTTGCCAGCGAGATAACCACCCAATCCCATCGCGATACTGCCAGCAGCAATTTCTGCGATACCTGCGATGATGATGATATCGCTTTTGACTACAGCACCACTCAATCCTGCCGCTAAGGCAAATGGTACGGTAAGACCATCGCTCATGCCAATGACAATGTCTGTCAATAACGCAGAACTTTTTAAATGGCTCTCAATGTGATCATGATGCAAATGAGTATCCATATATTTTATTTTAAACAGTCTAGACTTTTTTCAATGATTTTTACACAATCCATAATTTCACTTTCGGTGATGCATAGGGGCGGAGCAAATCTGATTTTATCGCCATGAGTAGGTTTGGCTAATAATCCATTATCTTTTAAAGTTAAACATAAATCCCAAGCAGCCTCCGGGTTTTCATGTTTGATGACAATTGCGTTTAACAAACCACGGCCACGTATAACCGAAATGAATGGTGAGTGTAAATCTGCTAAAGCTTGTCTAAATATAGTACCCATTTTATCGGCATTTGCTGCCATGTTTTCATCTTTCAAAACTTGAAGCGCTGCAATGGCAACTTTACATGCCAATGGATTTCCACCATAGGTGCTTCCATGTTCACCGGGTTTGATGGTCATCATGATTTCATTATTTGCCAATACTGCACTAACCGGCATGGTGCCACCACTCAATGCTTTTCCTAAAATCAAGATATCGGGTTTTACATTTTCATGGTCGCAGGCCAGCATTTTTCCTGTTCTTGCCAAGCCTGTTTGAATTTCATCTGCAATCATCAACACATTGTATTGCGAACATAATTTTCTTACGCCACTTATGTAGCCATTATCTGGTAATACAACGCCAGCCTCGCCTTGAATAGGCTCAAACATAAAAGCGGCTACATTTTTATCTTGTAATGCAATTTCTAATGCAGCTAAATCATTGTAGGCTACAATTTCAAATCCGGGCATAAAGGGTCCGAAATCTTTGTAGCTGCTGGGGTCGGTAGAAGAGGAGATAGCTGCCATTGTTCTTCCCCAGAAATTACCTTCAGCAAAAATGATTTTCGCTTGATTGGTTTCAATACCTTTTACCATATAACCCCATCTTCTTGCTAATTTAATGGCTGTCTCACCGCCTTCAACACCAGTATTCATCGGCAATACTTTGTCATAACCAAAATATTCGGTGATGTATTTTTCATATTCACCCAATAAGTTATTGTGAAATGCTCTTGATGTCAGTGTTAATATTTCGGCTTGTTCTTTTAAAGTAGCTACAATTTTAGGATGACAATGCCCTTGGTTTACGGCAGAATATCCACTCAAGAAATCGTAGTATTTTTTATCATCCACATCCCATAAAAAAACACCTGATCCTTTTTTTAAAACTACAGGTAAAGGATGATAATTGTGGGCTCC
Organism: Chitinophagaceae bacterium; assembly: GCA_947452875.1. Taxonomy (GTDB): domain Bacteria; phylum Bacteroidota; class Bacteroidia; order Chitinophagales; family Chitinophagaceae; genus Ferruginibacter. Next base: position 19,648 of record CANGEZ010000007.1, on the reverse strand, counting down.
GTATTTTTCTTCAAGATCAAGAAAGTGTTGGGTATTGGCAGATACCATTGTTGAAGTATGCATGGTTGAGAAAATTTAAAAGTAAAAAGTAAAAATTGAAAAGGAAAATAAATATATAAAAAAGGGGCCCTCCAATTGAGGGCGCATCAGAAATTATCCTCGATGGTTAAGTAAATCAAGATTAGAAGAAAGAATATGTAATTGCGTTCTTTTCATTTGCGAAACGAAGGTAATGAGTTAAACCCATTTGTAAAAGCAGTTAGCAGGAAAAATATTTTCCGTGTTGATTTTATTTTCAAAAATACCGAATACCGTACTGCCGCTGCCCGACATACTAGAATAGATGGCGCCTAATTCGTAAAGCTTTTGTTTAATGGCTAAAATGTCAGGATGAGCATTGCCAACATTTGTTTCGAAATCATTGTGAATACTGGTTTTCCAGGTGATTAATGGTTTCAAGATTTCTGACTCAAGTTCTTTTGAATTGGGATGTAAATTCAAATTTCGGAAAGCCATTGCCGTATTAACATGAATACCTGGGTTGACGATGAGAATTTGAAAAGCATCTAATGATAAAGAGATTTCAGTTAATTGTTCGCCACGTCCTTTTGCCAAACAAGGTTTGTTGATGATAAAGAAAGGACAATCGCTTCCTAATGTTAATGCATATTCAAGCAATTGCTGTTGAGAAATTCCTAATTCGAATTTCTCATTGAGCATCATTAGTGTAAATGCAGCATCGCTGGAACCTCCGCCCATACCAGCTCCCATGTGAATAACCTTGTGCAAATGCATTTTTATATGTGGTAGAGTAGGAAAATCTTTTTTCAACAACTGGTATGCTTTAACGCAAAGGTTGTCTGCAATATCACCACTGACTGTCAATCCAGAGCTACTGAAAATTACTTGTTCTGCTTCATTGGATTCAATGATTTCAAGAACGTCTTTTAAATTAATCGGAAAGAAAATAGTTTCAAGATTATGGTAGCCATCAGGTCTTTTTCCTGTAATGTATAAACCTAAATTAATTTTAGCATTGGGAAAGGCAACCATGGAGATGATTTTATAAGAGAGTAAAGCAGTTATTCTTTTTCGTTTCTGCTTTTTAATTCATCACGTATGGCAATGGCTTTGATATAATCTTCTTGGTCAAGTACATCATTAAGCAAGCTGTTGAGATCCTTAGTAGTCATGGTTTTTAGATTATCTGGACCTCCTGTTTCTGAAGTCAATGAAGAGGGCCCGGATGAAGATGCAGGGGCACCTACTTTTTTATTTTCATCATCCATTAAAACACCTGCTTGTACTAGTATGTTTTCATAAGTATATATCGGGCAACCAAATCTAACGGCAATGGCTAAGGCATCAGAAGTTCTGGAATCAATTACAACAGTATCATTTGAAGAACTACAAACCAACTGAGAATAAAATATGCCTTCTTGTAAATCGTTGATCACAATTTCATGCAATTCAACATTGAAAGCCAACATGAAATTTTTCATCAAGTCATGAGTTAATGGGCGACTGGGAGTCATTCTCTCTAAAGCTACCGCAATGGCCTGTGCTTCAAATCCACCAATCACAATTGGTAAGCGTCTTAAACCATTCATTTCACCTAATACAACCGCGTAAGAATGCGTTTGGGTAATACTATGTGAGAGGGCGACAATTTCCAGTTCTATTTTTTTCATATGAAATATGTATTAGCTCAAGTTTACAAATATAAAAAAATAAGCCTTTCAAAATTTATCGAAAGGCTTGAATTTATTTGTTGTGGATATGATTTATGACATTCCCTTTAGTTTCTTTACGGCATCGATGATTTTAGGCACCACCTCAAAGGCATCTCCAACAATTCCGTAATCAGCGGCTTTGAAGAATGGTGCTTCTGGGTCTTTGTTGATGACAACAATGGTTTTACTCCTATTTACACCTGCCAAATGTTGAATGGCACCTGAAATTCCGATGGCGATGTACAAATTGGGTGCAATAGCCAAACCGGTTTGACCCACATGCTCATGATGTGGACGCCAGTGGATATCGGCAACAGGACGGCTACAAGCGGTAGCAGCTCCTAATAATTTCGCCAAATCGGTAACCAAACCCCAGTTTTCAGGGCCTTTCAAACCTCTTCCACCGCTCACCACAATATCCGCTTCGCTAAGTGGTATTTCACCGGTAACTTTATTTACAGACAAAACAGTCACTGCTGCAGCAGGTATTTCTGAATTCAAAGCCGCAACTTCAGCTATGCCGTCAGTTTTGGTAATATTGAAAGCATTGGGATTTAATGCAATAATTTTTTTAGCGCTGTTGATACCTATGTTGGCAAATGCCTTACCGCTGAACACGCTTTTTTTAACCACAAAACCAGCCGAAACTTCCGGTAATGCTACCGCGCCGGTTACCAAACCTGCTTTTAATCTCGCACTCAATCTTGGGGCAATAGCTTTTCCAGTGGTATTGTTTGAAAATACGATAACATCAGCACCAGCAGCGGCATCAGCAATTATTTTGGTAAAAACTTGACTGTCGAAATGATTCAATTTTGCATCGGATACAGTATGTACTTTACTGATTCCATATTGTCCGAGCACTGACAAATCAGCTTCGCAAGTACCTAGTACAATGGCTTCTGCTTTTGTAGCTAAAAGTGCTGCGGTTTGTGCTCCGTAACAAGCAGCTTCAAATGATGCTTTTTTAATTTGGCCGTCTGCAATGTCTATAAATACTAAAACGCTCATATTTTTTAGTTGAAATGTTTGAATTAAATGGCTTTTGCTTCTTCGCTTAATAATCTTACCAATTCTTCAGGGTTATCGGCTGAAACTAATTTAACTCCAGCTTTTGCAGGTGGTAAATCAAAAGCTACAACAGAAGTCAGGGCTTCTGTGGCAATAGGTTCAACCACTTTTAAAGGCTTTGTTCTGGCGCCCATGATACCTTTCATATTTGGAATGCGTTGTTCTGCCATTCCTTTTTGGCAACTGACAACCAATGGTAAATTAACTTGAACGGTTTCTTCGCCGCCATCAATTTCACGAACGATGGTCGTTTGAGAACTGGCTAAATCAAATTTCACGGCATGTGATACAAAAGGAATATCCAAAATTTCAGCAATCATACCACCTATTGAAGAGCCATTGTAATCAATGGTTTCTTTACCGGTGAATATTAAATCATAACTACCTTCTTTTGCAATTTGAGCAATTTGTGCAGCAGTAAAATAACTGTCAGATTGATCGGCATTCACTCTGATCGCTTCATCACCACCCAAAGCCAAAGCTTTTCTGATAATAGGTTCGCTATCGGCGCCGCCAACATTTACCAGATGTAATACAACAGAAGGGTCAGCTTCTTTGAGTTCAATCGCTCTTACCAATGAATACCATTCATCATAAGGGTTGATAATCCATTGAACACCATCAGCAGCAAATTTCGTATTGTTATCTGTGAAGGCTATTTTTGCGGTCGTATCGGGAGTTTTGCTGATACAAATCAATATCTTCATAAACTTATTTTTTATTCTTGAAAGCTGGAAAGAAGAATTCCTTCCATTTCAGGGTGCAAATATAATTCCATTGGCCTGTTAAACAAAGCAATGTTATGAGTAGGATAGAAAAAATAATTGAAATGTTGAGCATTGGTGGAAAAGATAGCTTTTTACAACATGCCCTGGCATTGGAATACATCAAAATTGGTAAAGATGACGAGGCTTTGGCTCAATTCAATGAATTGCTGGAAAGAGAGCCGGATTATGTGGGTTCATATTACCATAAAGCCAAACTGCTTGAAAAAAATGGAAAAATTGATGAAGCCTTGGATACTTATGAAAAAGGCATGGAAGTGGCAAAGCGATTAAATGACAAGCATAGTTATAATGAGCTGATGATGGCGAAGGAGGAGTTGGAGTGAGGAAAATGTAAAATGTAAAATATTGAATGTAAAATGTAAAAGTGGTATTGAGGATATGAAATTGTCATTATCTCATGAATAATAAATCAAAAGTAAAAAATCAAAAATCAAAAATCAAAAATCAAAATTCGTGAATTCGTGGCTTAATAAAATAAATAATAAGAAAGTAAAAATAAGGAATAAGGAAGTGGCAGTTGGCGTCGTGAAATTTGCATATCGGTTTAGTTAACACCAAACGCCAAACACCGAACAAAAAAATATTCGTGAATTCGTGGCTAAATAAAATAAAACTTTGTGTCCCTTTGTGCCTTCGAGTCTTTATGGCCCCCAAACAATAAAAAATGAACTTACTACATCAATTCAGCCAATTCATCCAACAGCATTCCTTGTTTCAAAAAAACGACAGGTTGCTCGTTGCCGTTAGTGGTGGTGTGGATTCAATTGTTTTGTGTGAGCTTTGTCATTTATCAGGATTTGATTTTGAAATCGCTCATTGCAATTTTCAGTTGAGAGCAACAGATAGTGATGAAGATGAAATGCTTGTAAAAAATACTGCTGCCAAATACAATGTGAAATATCATTCTATAAAATTTGATACATTAAATTATGCTGCTGAAAACAAAACAAATATTCAAATCGCAGCGAGACAATTAAGATATGAATGGTTTAATACAATCGCAAAAGAAAATAGCATAACTCATATTCTAACGGCACATCATGCCAATGACAATGCTGAAACTATTGCCATGAATTTCTTCAAAGGAACCGGCATTAATGGACTTACTGGAATGCAACTCAAAAATGGCGGTATTGGTGGAAAAATCACCCGTCCGTTGTTATTTGCGACCAAGCAAACCATCATTGATTTTGCTGTTGAAAACAAGCTTCTATGGCGTGAGGATGTTTCTAATGCTTCTGATAAATATACCAGAAACTATTTCCGTAATGAGTTGTTGCCTTCAATTGAAAAAGTGATTCCTCATGTTGAAGAAAACTTAATTGAGAATGTTGAGCGATTTTCTGACGTAGCCATTCTATATAATACAGCACTTGATAAATTGAAATCTGGTTTGCTATTTAACAAAGGAAATGAAATTCATATTCCAGTTTTGAAATTGATGAAGACACCAGCATTTAAGACTGTTTTTTATGAGATACTCAAACCTTATGGATTCAACTCTTCACAAATGAAAGATGCGATTCATTTGTTGTATTCTGAATCAGGGAAATATATTACTTCAGCTACACATCGATTAATTAGAAATAGAAACTGGTTGATTGTGTGTCCCGTGTTGACTGAAAACAATTCTTTTATTGTAATTGATAATGCTGACACATCAATTGAAATTGAAGACAAAAAATTGAAAGTTGAATCAATAAATGCTCCGATAAAAATTGAAAATAATCATCTTATCGGATATGCTGATGCCAACAAAATTCAATTTCCATTGATATGCCGCAAATGGAAACAAGGGGATTATTTTTATCCTTTAGGCATGGCGAAAAAGAAAAAGCTGAGTCGTTTTTTTGTAGATCAGAAATTATCTATTTCAGACAAAGAAAAAATTTGGGTAATTGAATCAGATAAAAAAATCATCTGGATTGTGGGCATGAGAATCGACGACAGAATTAAAATTACGCCTTCAACAAAATCGGCTATTAAATTTACATTATCCTCTTCCGAATAAACTCGGATGTTTCATTTGTTCAAGAATGATTTTTAGTAACTCAGGATCTTTCATTAAGACAATGGCTAACATGAATACAAGTCCAAATAAGGCGCCCCACAAATGCGCATCGTGATTGATATTGTCTTGCCCTTTTTTGCCCATGTAAATACAATAAATCACAAACAACACAGCATAAACCGCAGCCGATATTTTAATCGCACCATACAAATAAATACTGCTCCAAGGTGAGAAAAGGATTGTCGCAAAAACTACTGCAGAAACAGCGCCTGAAGCGCCTAACGACCTATAATTGTAAACATCTTTGTATTTGAAAAAGCAAGGTAAATCTGAAATGACCAAGGCTCCAAAATACAATCCCAAATAAGTAATGGTTCCACCCAATTGAAGCTCATTAGTAATCAACTCAATATTCCTTCCGAAAAAATACAAGGTAAACATGTTGAAGAAAAGATGAATGAAATCAGCGTGTAAAAATCCAGAAGTAATCAGTCGATAATATTGATTGTTTCTTTTCACAACATAAGGCCACATGATGGCTTTTTCTTTCAAACTTTCGTCCCTGTCTGTGATTAAAAAAGCAATCACGTTAATCGCAATTAATATAATGGTAATCGGAGAAGATGAAAAGTCCATGGTTGGAGAAATTTAAAAGTCAAAATTAAAAATTAAAAATGAGTTCCGAAGGTTCAAGAAGTTCAATAGGTTCAAAATGTTTCTCAAGCAACAAGCAACAAACAATAAACAACAAACAAATAACGCCAAACACCCAACCCCAAACGTTTTTATACATGATGATACTTTTCATTCCTATTGATACTACAAGCCCTATAAATCTGTTCTGCTAAAATCAATCTTACCAACTGATGCGGAAATACAAGAGGAGACAGACTCCATTTGTAATCTGCTCTTTTAAAAACAGCTTCACTTACACCGAAGGCGCCGCCGATTAAGAAGATGATATTCTTTTTACTTTCATTGGCTCTTTGTTGGATGAAATTTGCCAAAGTTTCGCTTGAGAATTGTTTGCCTCTTTCATCAAGCAACACCAGATAATCTTCGGCTTTAATCTGTTGTAAAATCAATTCGCCTTCTTTGTTTTTCAATTCAGAATCAGAAAGGGTGGCAGCATTTTTGGGCGGTGCGATAATAGTCCAATCGGTTTGATAATAATTGGTAATTCTTTTAGTAAACATTTTAATGCCTTCATCCACATAGCTTTCATTTGCTTTACCAACAGACAAGAATTGAAATCGCATCAGACATTATTTTATTTTAGATAAATTGGTATACCCCAGTTTCATCTTGTCATCTACTGCATTTTTTGAGGCAGTGATTTTAATGCTGAATTTTTTTTGAAGAGCAGCAGGCAAAATATCTTCTATTTGATAAAAATCATCCACATCAATTCCATATTTGTCATCGATATGAGAAGATGCACCTTTGAAACCGGTATGTAAATAAAATGCAGAAGCCTTCGCATGTTCAATGGCTTCAGATTTTTCTTTAGCGGCAACAATCATTTTATAATGAAACTCTTCAAACTCACCGGGCTTGTATCCACCGAGATTCAGGAAAAATAATTTAGTTGCTTTTTCATCAGTATTCGCTTTTTTTCGAACAACTGAAATTTTATATCCTTCAATCGCATTTACCTCTCTCCAAGCATCAATATGGATTTTGCCGCCATCAGGCCAGAAGGCATTGATATCAGGGATAATGTCTTTCAGCCTTTTGCCGATGGTGAAAAAAATATCGTGTTGCTCGGTATGTCTGCCTTTGGGTTTGCAACCCAATAAGAGCATGAATAATTTATTATCCGACATAATTAATCTTGTTTTTTGGGAGGTAATGCAAATGCTACGGCCTCATGATGAAATTTATCTTTATGTGAACTATCGCAAAAAGGCATATTTTGAGATAATCCGCAACGACAAAGAGTAACAATTTCTCGACCGCCAAGGTCATATTTATTTCCTGCGGCATCTACAATTTCAAAATCTCCTTCTAGTTTCATGGAACCGTTTGATCTAATGGTAATTTTTGTTGAAGACATAAGTTTATTTTTATTGGCAAAATTATTACTATTCGGCTATTGCAACTATTAATAATAAAAAATTGTTTTTTGCTCAAAATAAAAGAAAACTGCTTAACTTAATTTTCCAAATACATATTTAGGTGAGAAAAATTGTTTACTGGATTTTGCTTTCATTAATTGTTCTTAGCAGTTTTGCATGGTCAATCTCCAAATCAGAAAAAAAAGAAATAGATAAAGAAGATGCGTTTATATTTCCATATCAATCTCAAGGTCTTTCAAAACGAGAAGCAGCGGCTCATTTAATCAGCAGGTTTACTTATGGAGCAACACCAGGAATGGTAGATGAGGTTATAAAAACAGGACTTGAGAAATGGTTTTTAAATCAGCTGGAAGGGAAAAACAATGAAGATGAATTGAATGCACATTTATCAAACTTTCAGTTTCTTAAACTTTCCAATGAAGAAGTTAGTAATATGTTTCCTAAGCCAATTCAAGTGCTGAGAATGGCGGCTGCAGATGGTGTTATTCCAAAAGACTCCATAAATTTAATTGGGAAAGATGAGGCAAAAGATAGACTTAAGGATTATGTTGCTAATAAAAATATTCATCAACAAGGAGAGTTAACAAGGGAATTCGTGAATCAAAGAATCATCAGAGCAAGATATGCCAATAACCAACTATTAGAAGTGCTTACCGGTTTTTGGTTCAATCATTTCAATGTTTCACTAACTAAACCTCAATTGAATTTATTGGCACCTGCTTATGAAAGAGATGTAATCAGACCCAATATTACCGGTAAATTTAAAGATCTTTTATCTGCTACGGCTCACTCACCGGCCATGCTTTTTTACCTAGATAATTTTATTAGTTCAGCAACTATAGAAAACAGCGAGAATAAAATGGCTGATTCAAGAATTGAAAAATACCTTGAAAGTAAAATAGATGGAACTGATTCAATATCTCAAGCTTCGATAAGAAAACTCAAAAACAACAGAAGAAACAAAGGATTAAACGAGAATTATGCAAGAGAATTGATGGAACTCCATACACTTGGTGTTGATGGCGGATACACTCAAAACGATGTTACAGAAGCGGCAAGGGTTTTAACTGGATGGAGCATTTATCCCTTTGAAGATGGCTATGCTCCTGGCGTTAGAAAATTAATAGAAAAAATAGGAGATGAGAAACTATCAGAAAAAGGATATGTACACCAAGGTGATTTTTTCTTTGCTATAAACAGACATGATATAAAAGAAAAGATAGTATTGGGTAAAACGTTTCCTTCGGGTAATGGTTACAGTGAGGGAATGGCTTTAATTGACATGCTGGCACATCATCCCTCAACATCTTTTTTCATTTCTAGAAAACTAGCGACTTATTTTGTTTGTGACAATCCTCCTCAATCATTGATAGATAGAATGGCAAAAACTTTTAGAGAAAAAGATGGTGATATAAAGTTGGTGTTGATGACGATGGTAATGTCAAAGGAGTTCTGGAGCACAGCTTCAGTCAGACAAAAAACTAAATCACCTTTTGAATTTGTGATCAGTGCAACAAGAGCATTAGATGCAGATATAATCGCCCCGTTTCAATTGCTTCAAAAAATGGAAAGAATGGGTCAGAAAATTTATTATTTTCAAGCGCCGACAGGTTTTCCCGATAATGCAGCATATTGGATCAATACTGGAGCTTTACTCAACAGAATGAATTTTGGATTGGATATTGCCGCCAACCAAATCAGAGGTACTCGTTGTGATTTGTTGCAACTCAATAATAACCATGAACCAGAAAATGCAAATGCGGCATTGATAACTTATACTTCAATTTTATTGCCGGAAAGGAATCAGGAAAATACAATAAAACGTTTGTCCCCATTGCTGACAACGCCCGACTTTAAAGAAAAAATTTTCGGTGCGATTGATACAAAACAAACAAACAATAATCCCGAAATGATGTCATCTCAAAATATTGATTCTACCATGATGCTGTCAGATGAAATGGAGAAAATCGAAGTGAAAAGTACAAACCAGGATATGAGTGTGAAAAAGATGCTGGCACAGGTTGTAGGTATCATCATTGGTTCACCAGAATTTCAAAGAAGATAAAAATAAAAAATGAGTAACAGAAGAGCATTTATTAAATCGGGAGCCGTTGCCGTTTTTGGTATTGGGCTAGGAGGTATTCCTTCATTTGTAGCCAAGGCCGCACAATTTTACAAATCAACGCAACTATATAAAAAGAAAAAAATATTGATTTGTATATTTCAACGAGGCGCCATGGATGGATTGATGGCAGTGACTCCATTCACAGATGAATATTTAAAAGCAGCAAGACCCAATATTTTCATGAGTCCAATTCAGAAAGGCAACGAAACGCCATTAATTGATTTGGATGGAAGATTTGGTTTGCATCCTGCTTTAGCTGCTTTTGAGCAATTATTTAAAAACAAACAAATGTCCATTGTTCATGGTATTGGCTCTCCAAATAATACACGATCTCATTTCGACGCACAAGACTATATGGAAACAGGTACCCCTTTTTATAAATCAACTTCAACAGGATGGCTAAATCGTGCCATTGGCTTGATGGGGCATGAAGCAACTCCCTTAAGAGCCGTAAGTATAACACCATCAACACCTCGTTCTTTTTATGGGCTTAATCCTACGATTTCTATAAGCAATTTGAGTGACTTCACATTGCGCTCTGCAAAAAACAAAATAGATGTAAATACTACTGCAAAAAGTTTTGAAGATTTATATGATCAGACGACAAATGGATTATTTCATGAGGCAGGAAAAGAAACTTTTGAGGCTGTAAATATGTTGTCTGGAATTGATGTAAAAAAATATACACCTGCTAACGGCGTTGAATACCCTAAAACAAATTTGGGTAATGCCATGAAACAGCTGGCTCAATTAATAAAATCAGACGTAGGTATGGAAATAGGATTCGCAGAATCAACAGGGTGGGATACTCATTACAACCAAGGTACAGAAAGAGGACCATTTGCCAGAAATGCAGCAGATCTGGCCAATAGCATTGCGGCGTTTTGGAACGATTTGGGAACCGCTTATCAGGATGAAGTAACCATAATGACTATGACAGAATTTGGCAGGACAGTTAAGCAAAATGGAAGCGGTGGCACAGACCATGGAAGAGCGTCATGTAATTTTATCATTGGCAATCATTTAAATGGAGGAACTGTTTTTGGTGATATCAAACCTCTAGCTATTGAAAACCTTGAAGATGGGAGGGATTTGGCTGTAACTACTGATTTTAGAGCCGTTTTTAGTGAAGTGGCTACAAAACATTTAATGCTAAAAAAGGATGATAATTTATTTCCGGGTTGGAATGGTAATTATCTGAATATTGTAAAGTTGGCTTGATTTAAAGCTTCAACATTTTTGTGATTTTCCTTTTATTCATCATGCCATGAAAAACCCTAAATGCACCTAAAATTAATAAAGAGTAGCCAATAATAATCACAGCCAACTGCGTTTCTTTCCTCAATGGCAATTCAATTATGGCAAGGCCTGAAAACAATTGTAGCGTGCCTGTTAAAATGATTTGAGACATTTTGTTCTTTCTTTCTTCAAGATATTTTGGAAATGAATTGATGATATCAGCAGCCGTATTTTCTTCAATTCCTCGTTCTAATAATCCGCCGAGTATATAAGCATCAGATTCATTTTTTAATTTTTGGTCGGAGATATATTGAATGATGTGTTTTTCTATATGATTGAAATTTATTGATAGATAGTTTTGCTGTTCTTGAAACTCATCTGAATTAGATAAATCTATTTTTCTTTTTTCAATCTCTTTCTTCAATATCACTCTCGCTTCAGTAGTAAGCTCATGTAGTTCTGTTGTTGCTAGTTTTTTTAATGCCCCGTCAGTCATTGAGCTGTATTTATCCTGTATGGTTTGATTAAATGGCAAGTTGATATATTAATAATTTTGCAGTGTTTATAATGCGTTGAAAGTTATTTTAAAAAATAGATTTTATTCTGTCTGAAATTAAATAATTTCGCGTAAAACTAATTCAATTGAACGCATTTCTAACTACTGTACTGCCTGTTTTTATTTTTGGATTTATCACTGCTTTTATGTGCATCGCTTTTGGAGCAAAGAAAATGTATCGTAAAATAAAAAGTCTTGAAGGGTTACTTGAAAGTGAAAGATTGGTGAAAGAGACTTTACGTAAAGAAAATGCATTGGCGTTTAATCTTAAAGAGTCCGTTGAAAATGAATTGGGATTAAAACTAAAAGAAGCTCAAACTGCTATTAAGTCTATGGATGAAGATATTTTGTTGTTACAGAAAAGCAATGAAATGAATGAAGCCGAATTCAAATCCTCACAGCCTGAAATTTACGATTTGAAAATGAAATTGATAGAATCTCAGAATACCATATCACGCCTTAAAGGTCAGCTTCAACAGCAAACTGTCGCTTAATAAATTTCAAAAAATGAAGATATTAAAATGGATACTGATCAGCTTACTGACAGTAACAATTATTTATTTGTCAGGTCCGAATCCTTCCACACCAAAATATAATAAAGATATTCCTGCAATACCTGATGATGTTGAAAATTATATCAGTAAAAAGGAATCGTTGCATCATCTCAAGAAAAACAATGAAGCCAGAATAGTATGGGCCAATGATTCAACAAAAGCCATGACTGAATATGCGATTGTTTATCTGCATGGTTTTTCTGCTTCGCAGGAAGAAGGAAATCCTGTTCATAGAAATGTTGCTGCTCATTTTGGTTGCAATCTTTATTTGTCGAGATTGGCTGAACACGGCATCGATACTACAGATCAACTGATAAATTTAACTTCAGATAATTATTGGGAGTCGGCGAAAGAAGCTTTGTTTATTGGAAAAAAAATTGGGAAAAAAGTAATCCTAATGGGCACAAGTACAGGTGGTACACAGGCTTTGCAATTAGCGGCAGCTTACCCAAATGATGTGGCTGCTATTATTTTGTACTCACCTAATATTGAGATCAATGACCCTAATGCCTATTTATTAAATAATCCTTGGGGTTTGCAAATAGCCAGATTGGTGAAAGGCAGCAAATTAAATTATCCTGCAGATACCCGTCCGATTTACAGCGCTTACTGGAATAGGCCTTATCGTTTGGAAGCCGTTGTTAATCTTGAAGAAATGCTGGAAACTTCAATGACAAAAGAAACATTCGAAGCAGTTAAACAACCTGTTCTTTTGTTGTATTATTTTAAAGATGAGGAACATCAAGATAAAGTGGTTAGGGTAGAAGCGATGAAAAAAATGTTTGGAGCTTTATCAACACCTCAAAATATGAAAACAGAAATGGCTGTTCCCAATACTGGGAATCATGTAATAGGTTCTCCGATTATGTCTAAAGATATTGTTACAGTTCAAAATGAAACTATTAGTTTTTTAAAGAACAAACTTGGTTTGGAATACAAACCATAGTATGTTTAAAAGATCAGAAAATTAAAAAGGCGCTACAATGAGCGCCTCTTTTTTTAAACAATAAACCTTTAATTAGCTGAACAATCCTCCTTTTTTAAGAGAACTCATTCCTTGGCCAATTAAAAAGCCATTCTGATAAATTTCTATTTTGTAATCGCCCTGTACAAAACTTTCTGTTTCAGGTACGAATGAAAAACTAACGCTTTTTGATTTTGCAGTTTCTAAGGCTACAGGAAATTTAGCAGTAAAAAATTTATCACCATCTTCTCTTGTTTTGAAAACACCTGAGAAATTATTTCCACTACTAACTGGCTTGCCATCTGGGCCGATAACCAATACATAAAGATCGGTAGAACCTGATTTTATGATTCTGTTTGATAAATCAAATTTGACCATCATTTTATCAACTTTCTTTGCAGTTACAGTTGATTTTTCTTTGCCACTTTTTTTGATGTTAAGCGGAACGATAGAAATATTTGAAGCATTCAAAGTTGACGCCACATCTACTTTTTGTTCTAATTCTTGTTTAACTGCAACAGTAGCATTTAAATCTTTAGTAAGATTTTCTTTGTCTGTCGTTAACGCCGTGTTTTGTTCACCTAATACTTTATTGTCTTCGGTTAACTTAGCAATGGTTTTTTCCATATCGCCAATCTTGTTGTTAAGACCAGCAATCATGGTTTTAGCTTTTACCAATTCAGATTCTGTAACATGTTTTTTGTTAAGAATACTGCGGATTTCAGTTTTAGTTTTTTCGATTTCTGCATTCTTGTCTTCGAGTTGAACACTCATTTCAGTTGCTGTAGCTTTCATGGATTCAATCTTTACAAGAGAAGCATCAAAACTAGTTTGTAAGTCGCTTTTTTGTGCAGTTACTTTTTCAATCTGTAATTTTTGATTGTCAATTGTTTTAATTGAATTTGATTTGTCGTATGCAAAGATGATACCTAAGCATAATAGAATGAGAGACATAGCAACATAAACTGACATGTTGTGTTTTTTCTCTGCTTTGATTTCCATTGGAATTTCGTTGGTTTGGATTGTTTTCATAATAAAAAAAAATTGGGGGTTTTAAAAATTGGGTTTTAAATGATATTAGATTGGACACTATAACGACTAAAATGGTGCCAAAGTTGTGTAACTGGTCTATTATTTTTTTAAAAACATTTTTTTTGCCGGGTTGATTAATAATATAACTCGTTGTATTTCATCAGTTCATACACAATATGAAAACTCATTTATCGTTATGTTAATTGAAGAGAAGGCAAATGATTTACTTGTAAATAATCATTGGTTTTACTTGCATTTAAGAAAACTCATGAGTAATTTTAGATAATAGTTTGCCGCTCTATTAATCCCAAATCCTCCGGAATTTTAAAATCAGATTTCTTTAATTATATCATTTACATAAACCTTAGAAAACTATGAAGTACAGCTACGAAACTTATTTTAAAATAATTGATAATCACAAGTACTATTTTGTGAAAAGATATTTGCAATTCAAAGAGTACGGCGATAGTTTATGTGATGTGTTGGAAGGGTATGGAATGCATACTGATTTTTCAAAAGCATGTATGATTGCTGGAATAAAGGATATTAGTTTACAACAACAACTATTTGCTCAAATGGAAGAACAACTTTCTGAAATTAAAGTAATCGAAATGAATCAGCCTGTTTCGATTATTAAAAGCATAACAGGTTAATTAAACCAAATCGTTTTTTTTCTAAAGCCACCTCATCAACAGAGATGGCTTTTTTGTTGACATCAACTTATATAAATATTTAATTAGCAATTGGTATTTCTAATGTAATTTGTAAATGAAAAAAATGTAAACTTATTTATGGATGAGAATGTAAAATCACCATTAACAACATTGATTTCTGATTTGTATTTTATCAGTGAATCAGAATATCCATTCACAATTGAAGAATTGTATGAAAAGGATTTCAGCCAAATCGAGAAAAATATTTTATCAAGATACGAACCACATTCAAAACTTATAAGAATTGAAACACTTGATTTTTTCAATAGAATAATCAACAATTTTGAAGCCTCTGAAGACGAACTTTCTCAATCATTCGCGAAAAAATACAAGGAGCTGTATCAATTCATCATTCAAGCATGTACGTCTTCATTAGTGTTGAAATGCGGTAAAATAGAAGTGGGCGTTTTCATAGTCCTGGAATTTAAAAATGGAAAATTTACTTTACTAAAAACAATTTCAATTGAAACATAAAAAAAGAGAGTCCGATAAAGACTCTCTTTTGATTTATTGGAGTTTAAATTATTAAGAAGTAGGGCCATTATCAACAACTGCTTCAATAACTGATTGTATTGCTGCTGGAACGTTGTTTAAAAAATCATAACCTAAAATAGTTTCAAGTGCGTCTACAGATACTCGATAGGAGCCCCATGGCAAACTGTTTACTGTTTGTGTATTAGGCATATCAACAGCGATAACTCTTGTAGTGTTGGCCACTCTTGATGCATCATTGATACCGGTAGGTAATACAACAATTACTTTCCAGCATCTTGCAGGAACAGTGATGCTTCCTGAAGCGATAGTTGTTGTAACGCCACCATTTGATCCGGTACCGCCGCTTCCATATCCACCAGAAATGATGTAAAGCTCATTTCCAGCGTCCATCAATGTTCTGCAATAGTTTTCCAGCGCCACCCAAGTAACACGATTCAGATTAGGTGATTGAGGAATCATATTCGACATTAAGAAAGTAGCTGTGTTGTCGGCTGTTGTTGAATCTCTGTCTTCTGATGGACAGAGATGGCCTCTGTCGAAACCTGTTAAAGAATAACTTGTTGAAGGTGCTTTGTAAAATCCGGTTGGTAAAGCATTGTCGGCAGCAAAACAATCGCACCTAGCAGCGGCACCTTTCCAGGCCGGACTTAAATGCCAACTCACCCAATTGGCTTCGCCTTTGGAACTGTTGTATGACATGGCATATTGAGATTTTACCATCAAGTAATTATTTGGCAAAGTAGTATTTGTTGTTGCATTACTTGGGTTACCCATGCCCATATTATCATCTCTTGTAGGCCCAGTTGGAATATCTTGAACATCGAAGTCGTCAATGTTTAATCTGCCTCCGGATATTTTTCTAATTTGAAATCTTACGGCTGTAGTATATGTTGCTGTAAAACTAGCTTTGGTTAATGTAGTAGTTGAAGCCGTTAATGTAGATCCTACTTTTATCCAAGTTGTTCCTGAATTCGTGGATGCCCAAAGTTCAAAAGTACTATTGGCTTCCGTGCTATACTTTGCATAGTTGAAACTAATTGCTGAAACACCAGTGCTGATATCAAAATTCATAGACAAAATTCCTACATTTTGAATTCTCACACTTTTAGTACCACTTTTTCTATCGCTTGAAGAAGTACCAATTAAAGCGTCATTTAAACTCCAAGATCCTGATGTGAATGTTACATTGGCGGTTGTGTAACTCGTTTTTGTTCCCGCTTCAAATGTTTCGGGAAAATTAGTTACAGATTTGTTTGTGATGTTATTTGATACATTAACTGTTGGGTTGGTATCAACAGGTAAATTCGCTTTTTGACATGAAGTATAAGAAAGTGCAGTCAGCAAAAAAAAAGCTAATAAAAAGGTGTTGAGTTTTTTCATAAATAGAGCGTTTATTTTTTTAGAAGAATTCATTCAAGTTTCAACAAAAAATGAAAGGAATTACATTTTTTAATTGACAAATGTAATCAATAACGTTAAAAAACGAACTTTACAAAAGAAAAAAACATTGGTTTTGCGAGGTATTCACTTTGTAATTTTAAAGATATCTAATAATAATACCAAAATACATAAAAGCGTATCTAGATGTAAGGTTGATGTTAAATGAAATGGGAGTAAAAAATCAATTTGTTTGAATTTGTCTTTTACTATTGACTTTTAATGATAGAAAATCAAAAGAAACCTATTCGTTAACGTTAGTTAGGCTTCGTTTGTTTAACTTGCGGACTCTTAAAGTAAAAAGTAATTATGTTTACCAAAAAGGTTCCCTTTTATTTACTAATCCTCACATTTTTAGTTTCTTCACTTGTTTCAATATTAGGTTTCAACTATTTAAAATCCAACACCCAAGGTGAAATCGCTGATGTTGACAATTCAATAAATCATGCTAATCCTTCATTTTGTAATTTAAACATCAGCAGGCTTAAAGGGTATCAGTACATTCATCCTTTGTTATATGCTGAGCCTCAATGCGAATCAGCAGAATTAGCGGATTGCAAAAATCAAATCTCTCAAATCATCAATAACAACAAGGCCAATGGTAAAATCATTTCGGCTTCAGTTTATATTAGAGAGTTTACACAAGCACAATGGACTTCAATTAATCCTTCAGAATTATACAGCCCTGGATCACTTTTAAAAGTGCCTGAGTTAATGGCACTTTACAAAATGAATGAGAGACAACCCGGATTTTTAGATAAAATCATTGAGTATAAGGATGTTAGCAAAACTAAATCAAATAGGGTCATTAATTTCGAATCCAATCATATTAAGCTTGGTAACAAGTATTCCATTAGTGATTTAATTACATACATGATTGTGTATTCTGATAATGATGCCACTATGCTATTGAACTCATTGATTGATAAAACTGTTTTTTCTAAAGTTTTTACAGACATAGGCTTAAAGGAGCCAAATTACAGTTCGTCTGATTACAAAATGAATGTAACAGATTATTCTATTTTTTTAAAGGAGCTTTATAATGGCTCGTATTTAAGTTTTAAAAATTCTGAAGAATGCCTCTCATTATTGAGTAAAACTGATTTTAAAGAGGGGTTAATTAGTGGATTGCCTTCTAATTGCATGGTTTCTCACAAATTTGGAGAAGGGGGTTTAAATACAGAACCTAACTTCAGCGAAGCGGCTGTAGTCTATTGTGGAAAAACACCTTATATCATTACCATAATGACCAAAGGAAGAGAAATGAAATCCTTGCCTTCTGTGTCAGCTGAAATTTCAAAAAAGGTTTACGAGGTAATGAGTTCGAGATCTTAAACTCATGATTGATTCGATTTGCTACTTAAGTTAATGAGATAATCGAATAAACTTATTTCTGTTGCGATACCCAGTTTTTTCCTCAACCTGTAACGACTGATTTCAATTCCTCTTACAGAGATATTCATCAATTGAGCAATTTCTTTTGTAGATAAATTCATACGTAAATAAGTACATAACTTTAATTCATTGGGTGTGATGTTATTGTGTTTCTCTTTTAATACAACCATAAAGTCGCTATGAACTTTATCAAAGTGTTGGGCAAAGTGTTCCCAATCCTTATCCATTTTTTCATCTTCACCCAAAACCTTGATCATCTTCTTTAACTCAGTTGCCGTTTTTTCATTGCCAATAGCTTTCATGATATGATTGAGCTCGGTTTTGATTTTGGCCAATAATTCTCCTTTTTGTACCAGGTGCATAGCGTTGGTTGCCAGCTCGGAATTCTTAAAGTCTATTTCACTTTGCAATTTTTCATTTCTTAATGAAACCAATTCAGTTTCTGCTTTATTGATCTCTAATTGGTGGAGGTAGTGTAGTCTTTTTTGTTCTTCTTCATATTTCTCTTGTTGTAAAAAGAACTTTTTTCTTTGCCATGCATATAAATAATATATACCTACCATGGCTAATAACAAGTATAATGTATATGACCAATTGTTTCTGTACCAGGGTGGAGAAATTTTAAAACTATAAACAGCAGGTGCAGACTCGTTTCCTAAATTATTTTTTGCTTTGATTTCAAAAGTATAGCTGCCGGGTGGGAGGTTGGTGTAATCTTTTTCTGTTTTATTACTCCACTCAGACCATTCTTTATCAAATCCTTTAAGCTTATAACTATAAACGATATTCGTCTCTTGTCCGAATAAAGGCACCGTAAATTCAAAATGAATATTTTTCCATTGATAATTAATAGAAGGGATTGCAGATTTCTCTTGTAATTGCGGTTGATTTATAGCGGAAAAATAACCTCCAAATAAAGTGCTGTCTTTTTGGTTTACAATTTTGACGTTTCTTATTCTAACGATCAAATTCGATTTGTTTTGTTTGTACTTATCGTAATTGATATGATAGAATCCGGATTCGCCACCTAAAAAGATATTTTCAGCATTAACTGGGTAAATAAATTCGAAACCACTAAGCATTTTATTACTCAACTCAGGCAGATAAGTAACAGTCGGTTCTTTACCTGTGAGGTCTATTACCCCAAGGTTTTTTTCGTGAATGAACCAAATGTTACCTTCACTATCATCTTTGAGATATCTGATACTTTGCTCACCAAGGATTTTTTTGTAATAATCTGAAGGCTCGAAGCTGTCTTTTTCGGGGTTGTATGTGTAAATACCTTTTTCAGTAGCAACAACCAATTGATTTTTGATTTTATAAACCTGATTGTTTAATGTAAAAGGAAGCCCATCCTTGTTAGTATATAATTTCGAACTGAATTCACCCTTATTGTTTTCATGAATCTTATAAACACCATGATAAGGATGTGAAACCCAAATGACATCATTTTTATC
>CANGEZ010000006.1 GCA_947452875.1 Chitinophagaceae bacterium | reverse complement strand
GCAATGCTTCCATTGCTGAGATTGCAGGTGGCATCTGAAATATTAGTCTGAATGACAATTGGATTTGGATTAATCAGCGTAACTGAGGCTGTATCCTTGCAAGCATTTGATGCTGTTACAGTAACTAAATAATTACCTGCTGGCAAATTATTTATGGTTTGTGTTTGCTGCACAGGATTGGTGTTCCATGAATAATTGTAAATTCCATTGCCGCCAATAACGGTAGCGGTTAAACTTCCATTTTGATCTCCATTGCATAACAAGGATTGATTGATAACAGGCGTGACACCTAATATAGAAACAACAGCTGTTTTAATTAAAGAAGGACCTATAGAATAATTTACCGTTTCTGTTACTGTAAAATCTCCGGGACCAGAAAATATATGGGCAGGATTTTCTGAGGTAGAATTATTTAAAGCGCCAGAAGCAAGATCACCAAAATTCCATGAAAATGAAGTCTGGCAATAAGTTGGTGTATTAACAAAATTAACAGCATTGTTGCCAATACAAGTATAAGTAAAGTCTGCTGTAGCTGGTGGAATTTCATGAATTGAAATATCATCGATAGCCAAACCTTCATACGCATTACAAACTGTTCCAGCTCCAAATGCAAACCTGAAAATCACTTTATTCAAACCGGCAAGAGAAGTAAGATTATGTTTGGCATTCAGCCATTGACCACTTCCTCCTCCAGCACCACAGCTTCCACCACCACCCGTTAAAACACTTCCCGACCAAGCAGGTGTGTTGTTTAAAAATCTTATAGAATTGGTATTGTACCAATTTTGTCCCACACAATTTGCATTAGAATTTTGTGAACCTAACACAAACCATGTATTACCTTGGTCTGTTGAATATTCCAGATGTACCCCGTCATAATTAAATTCTGATTCCCATATAACTTTTAATGAAATTTCCGGATTGACTAATGTTGAGAAATCAAAGCAAGGACTCGTAAGATAAGAGTTGCCACTGCTATAATTGGCGCCACTGAATCCTCCAACAATCCAGCATTTTTGTCCTTGACCTGCTGCCGTTATAATTGTTTTTCCTCCTGGTATGATTGAACCCCAATCCCAATGGGTAGCTGAACTTCTGGTCCAATTGCCATTGTTCAATTCAAAATTTTCGTTGTAAGGAAATGTGTTGATAGGCGAATTACATTGCGCATGAAGTTGCATAGAACCTATGATAAAAAACAATAGACAAAAAGATAAACATAAAACTGTATAAAGGCGATTCAACATGCTATGAGTTTCGAACGCACAAAGCTAACGTGATTATTGGTATAAATGTTAGTTTATACACATTTTGGACAATTTTAGCTGTATCAAAGTAAATAGCTTTAATTAAACTAATATCGATTTGATTTTAATTGAATTCTTCAAAATAACAGAATTGTCTTTTTTAAAAAAATTGATGACATTTGTAAAAAAATTTTCATGACAATTGAGGTTTTAAAATCTAAAGTACACAGAGCTGTAATTACTGAAGCTAATCTTAACTATATCGGCAGTTTGACTTTGGATGCTGACTTAATGGATGCTGCAAACATGATCGAGTTTGAAAAAATACATGTTGTAAATGTAAATAATGGAGAAAGATTAGAAACATATTTGATTAAAGGAGAAAGGGGCAGTGGTGTAGTTTGTTTAAATGGAGCTGCTGCCAGAAGAGGCGCTGCAGGTGATGTTGTTATTATCATTTCTTATGCTTCGATGGATTTTGAATTAGCCAAAAAGCACATTCCTGTTGTGGTGTTCCCAAAAGAAGGAAATAAATTATAAAAAAAAGACCACTCGTTTAGAGTGGCCTTTTTTATGTGATAAAAAATAATTGATTATTGTTTTAAAATTGAAGTGTTGATAGATTTACCATTCCCTTCTATTTTCAATTCGTATTTACCTGCAACAAATCCATTTTCAACTTTCATGGTTACGCCTGCATCTTTAGTAGTGTATTTTACAGATTGAGTCGCAACCAACTGACCTGTGATGTTATACAGTTTAAGATTGTAGTTTCCTGTTTCCATATTTATGAATTTAACATTGATGTCATTACTTACAACCGGATTAGGATAAACTGTTACAGAAGCAATTTGTGTTGGCTTTACAACTGCTTTTTCAACTGGAGTTATAGTTTTATTTGTTTCTGATTTTGTATTTGTCATAAACACGATGCTGAAACGATCAGCTGCAAATGAAGCAGGGTCGTTGTTTACCGTAAAGTCAACATAAGTTGAGCCATTTAAATTTACAGGTAAATTATTTGTTGTAGCAGCATAGTTATCTTTAACTACAGCTACCAAATTCGCTGCAGTCAAATTCTCAGTAATGATATCCAAACGATAATTTTGTTTTTTAGTTTGGCTTAAATTGATGAAGCTGGTATCATTAGATGTAATAGTCTTTTTTCTTTCAATGGCCAATGTATGTCCTGTTCTACTGAAAGCGATACTTTCACCGGCAGCAGCTAATTTTTTGATATCATCTTTATCAAATCCGTTTGAGTTGTTGTCATGATATGAAGTCATTGAACCATCAAGCAGACTATAAGTAGCATCAGCATCTTGTCCGTACAAGTTTACTCTAAGCGTTTTTGCATTACTGTTATTTCTTCCGAAAAGCATATCACTAACACCAGATGCTTTATCAGATTCTTTTACAGTGATCGTACCAGCTCTAGTGCCATCAGCAGATTCAATCAAAATGGCTTCACCACTTGGGATGTACTGGCTGATTGGACTTGAAGCTGTTGTTACATCATATGTTCCTGTTCCGCTATTATAGCTCACAGTTACATAAGCGCCTAAGCCTTGAGAACCTGATAATTTCGGATCCCAGATATAGAAAGAGTTCTTAACGTTGTCTTTTGTCAAAGTTGCAAAATCAATTGGCGAAGCATATGGATTTCCGAATACAGTGAAGTTTTGTGCATTCACCGGAACGTCTTGGTTACCTGTACGTACTTCTCCTTTGATTCTTAAAGTAGTTGAAGTAATAGCTGCACTAGCTCCCATTGAAAGATCTATACCTCTATCACCACGGATATAAATCATATAACCGGTATAATCAGTAATTGGTCTTAATGTACCTGGAGTTGAAGGCAATCCTGAAAACGTATTAGTAGTTGGATTATAAAATTTTACTGAAGGCAAATTGGTTACACTCTGATCAAAACCATTTTGAGTGGTTCCACCGGTAATGTGAACACCATAATGCTGTGTAGGATTAGGATTAGAAACCGCACTTGTCAATGAACTTCCATAAGCGCTTTCCTGCCAAGCACCACAAATGGTTGGAGCAGATTCAGATTTTACTGGAGCACTTAATAAACGCCATGCTTTTCTAGCAGGAATGTATCTTTCAATATTTATTTTCCCCTCAATAATGACTGTTGATCTTCCAGATGCGTCACATGGTAAAGGAGCTATTCTAGCTGTTCCGTTTGCGTCTGATTTTAAAGTAAGGTTATCGTTTGTAAATAGAGTTTTTCCTGCAGCGATTGATAAAGACCCTGTAAGAGAATCTATATCTGCAAGTGTCAACTCGCTATTTACAACAAGATTTTTCAACTTATTGCCGGTAAATAATCCGCTGGCAACTGTTTGAGAAGACCTTCCATTAAATTCTACTGTTCCATTAGTTACATCAAAAACACCTGAATTAGAAGCATTACCATTAATTTGAATAGTAGCATCATCAACAATTAATGAACCTTCACTTTCAATGACAAGGTTGTTTACTTTAGCTGATTGAGATGAAGTTAAAATTGGATAATTTCTTCTACCACTTAATGGGTTTGGTATAGTCACGTTACTTGATGAATCAGGAACTCCACCGTACCAGTTTTTTGGAGTATACCAATCTGTTGTGTAATCAGCGCCTGTCCAATGATATTCTGTAATTTTTTCGCCTATAGCAAATTCCTCTAATGCTGTAACATTTGAAACAACAATTGAGTTGGCCACTTCTGAAGAAACTGCATATTTAGCCCAAGTAGTGCTGCCATATTTTCCTGATAAGAAACTATTTACATCTGCCCCAGCATCAACATCTGCTGCATTCCACTCAAAAGTCATACTTGCAGTTGTGAAGCCAACTCCTTCATTATTAAATGACCAATATTGGTTTACACTTTTTTCTGGATTGATACCTGAATAATCTAACTCAGGATGGTCTGTTGAAATTAAAGTTGCTGTTAGATCTCCAGCAGTACTTACCGATGCAAATTGAATGCTTGTAGGTGAATAGTGTGTAGCCGAGCCAATTTCAAATGCTTTGGAAACTGATGAACCCGCATTCACATGTTTTTTCAAATTACCATTTACCCATCCTGTTGAATAAGCTGCACCTGTTATTGTTGCAGATGTTAATATAGAAACTTTATTGCTATTTGTATTGATAACACCTGAAACGAAATTAAGGTTAGTAGCAATATTCATGTCTGATATCAAGTTAACCTTGCCTCCTGTTTTATTAATTTTTACATTGTATAAATCACTTAAAAGATTCACTGATTGATCTGCACTGCCATTTAACTCATAAGTAGCATCAGTTCCGGTTATACTTCCACCATTCATTATAAGTCCACCCTTGATGGAAACAGTCATTGTGTTAGATGCTGTATTGATTATACTGCTTTGAATGGTCAAATCACCAGAAACTGAAAAAGATTGTGTAGCAGACTTTGTACCAGAACCTTCAATTAATAAATTACCATAAGCAACATTTGAAATGATTTGATTGGCTCCATAATAATCTGTCAAACTATTAGAGGCGAAATTTACACTGGCAAAGTTTTTAGGAAAATTACTATTTCCTGCAAGTTTTAGTACAGCTCCATTGGCAACAGTCATTTCTCCTCCTGCAATTGAAACTCCTCTGCTTGCTGTAAAAGTACTCATATCAAATGTACCGCCATTTACTATTATTTTTCCTGCATCAGCAGCTCTTGAATATAATGCAGGTAGATTTGCAGCCAATGATTTCGTTCCTGCACCACTTATCATTAAAGTTGAATAAGTATAAGAAGAACTAATTGTTTGATTGGTTACTGTAGAGGCGTAATCTATTATAGAACCAGCATATAAAGACAAACCAGTAATTGAATAGTTGTCAGCAAAAGTAGCTTTGTTTACTTTTAATTTACCAGCTCTGTTTACCGCAATGGTTCCTGCTGTTGTTAAATAACTAGGACTCATTCCTGGATTAAGTTCACCAGATACAGTGAGTAAATTTCCTGTTCCTGAAACAAATATGTCTTTTGTAAGTGTTAATATTGTACTTGCATTAATAGTCAACTTTCTGAAAAATGTAGAATTGTTCCCAGCAATTGTTTGAGAAGTACCATACATGACTACTTTAGAACTTGTTGTTGTTTGGTAATCACCATTATTGTACCAGTTGCCTTTTAAATACAAATTACCAGTAGTATGGTTAATAATACCATTACTCATAATTTTAAGGTTACTGAATACTTTTAAAGACTGGCTAACTGATAATGTAGCAGAAATCACCTCTCCTACTGTAATTGAATTGCATGAAGCAACAGTTGCAATTTTAGGTTGGTAAGTTCCTGTGAAATTTGCATCGCCGATGTAAACATCTTTACTAGAATCGGGAATGCCATTTGTCCAGTTAGAAGCAAGGTTCCAGGAAGTGCTAGTCTCTCCTGTCCAGCTTGTTGAAGTTTGGGCTATTGTTTGCTGGGTTAGGATGACCAGAAACAATAGTAATAGCTTGTAAGTGTAGATAGTTTTGTTCATACGAATTGGATTTTTGGTTGTTCAAGCTATAAAACGCACTTTATTATAAAATATTATGATTTTAAAGATTTTTTTGTTGAAAACTTTAAAATTTTAAGTCAGCAGGCTCTCAAAAAAATCATATCTTATTGATTATCTGTTATCTATAAAATTTTGAAAAGAAATTAAAATGTGATGGTAATTTTATCACGACTAAAGAATAAAAATGAGAATTTGGCACCTTATTTTGATATTGAATTCAAACTCAATCATTTCTAATTAAATTAAAACAACTCATCAAATTGAAAAATATTGTCATTTTTATACTGCCTTTTTTATTCGCCTGTACAGATTCTAAATGGGAAAAAACACCTGCAGATAAATTTCTAGCAGTAAATAAAATTGATACTACACAGTACAACACATTGGAGGAACTTTTCATGAAAGGAGTAATCAGAAAAATAACCACATCAGATTCAGACTATGTTGACAATCATACTCACTTCTCACTCCCATTGGTGTGTGACAATAAATATGATTACAATAAAAAATATATTTTCATAGAAAAAAAATACATTCCGGATGATGAAAAAATTATCATAGTAAAATACGATAAGGAAGGAAATGCATTGGACTCGATTGTTGTAGATCAAAATACAACAATCATTAACAGTTATATTATTGAAAGGAATTCATATTCTAGTTGGCTTATTGACAGCGACAAGCGAATCAAGACAATTGAAAACATCAATTATTTTTCGGAACCGGATACTTCGAAAATAAAGGCAATTGTGAAATCACTGAATAGTAACCATGAAAGCTATTTTTCTACTTCAGAATATACTGACGAAGCAATGATTGACACTTGCAATTATATCATCTCCTTTAAGAATAATAAATTAACCAAGTACAATTATTTGAAAAAATTCAGACCTGAATATGAGCTGAAATTAGGAAAAGACAACACATCAAGATTTTCAAGTTCATTTAGTCTGATGTCAAGTATAAAGTCTGAGGACTTTTTTAAAGTTGATAATTTCTTCGCTAAATACCATTATAGTTTTATTCCTGGTAACAAATGGGATTTCAAGTTGTATCCAAATGGTGGCGGTGTACCACAATGCGATAATTTCATGGGAACTGTATTTTTTAGTTTGCAAACAACGCCACCATTGAAAATAAAAATCAACAAAGAAAGCATTTGTGAAAACAGAAACCTCAATGAACTTGCAGAATACCATAATGTATACACGGAAGACTTCTTAAATTTTTACTTAATTGAAAATGGCATCAGGAATCCTGTTTACTACGTTGTAAGAAAATGAACAAAATCGCTTGAGACATAATAGACATCATTCACTAAAATTCATCAGGTTTATAGATTTTTTACATTAAAAGTTATTACCAAAGCATCTTATAATTTTATTGAAAAAATGGTATTTTGTGGACTTATAAATATTTTGATAAAATCAGGAATTGTATGTTAATTGTTTTCGTCATATACTTTTATTTGATTGTAGGATTGGTTTACTCATTTTACTTTGTGAATTATAAGATTAAAAAAATTGATGCCGCTGCTGCCCAGCCTAAATTTTTGTTCAAGCTACTGATTTTTGGCGGTTGTGTTTTACTTTGGCCAATATTGATTAACAAAAAAAATATACCCCATACATGATACGACCTTTAAGAAAAAAACATCTTATTTATTGGATTTGTATTGCCATAGTTTTACTGATAGCCGTGGTTGCAGCATATATTGGAAGTACTGTCATTTCTAAATATTAGTTATTATGAGTGCATCGTATCAAGCCATTTCATGGAATAAATTCAAAAGAAAATACGATCTATGGGTAGTATTTTTCATAGTTGGTTTTTTATTTGTTTCATTTGTTTCAAATCTGATACTGTTTCCAAAAGCAAATATTGCCACCGTGATTATTCGCTCTTTTGGACTATTAAGTATTGTACTGTTACATATCATTCTTAGTATCGGTCCTCTTTGCAGAATTAATCCCAAATTCCTGCCAATGCTTTATAACAGAAGGCATCTGGGTGTCATGTTGTTTTTTGTCGTAAGCGTACATGCTTGTTTTAGTATTTTCTGGTTTCATGGTAATGGAAATTTGAATCCCATACTTTCAGTATTTACTAGTAATACACACTATGATTCATTTTTATTTTTTCCTTTCCAAACATTAGGTTTCATTGCTTACATAATCTTGATGTTGATGGCTTTTACAAGTCATGATTTTTGGCTGGCTACATTAAGTCCTAAAGTATGGAAGTCTTTACACATGTTGGTTTATTTTGTTTATTTCCTGGTTGTTTTACATGTGGTTTTAGGGATATTGCAATTTGAAAACAACTTGATTATTTATCTGTTTATTTATTCCGGACTGATTTTCCTTTCCACCATTCACATCTGGGCTGGCATCAAAGCATTAAAATTTGATCAGCTTAAAAATAAGATTGACGAAGATGGTTGGCATTTAGTTTGCCGTATTAATGAAATCGAAAACGATAAAGCTAAAATGGTAAACGTAAATAACGAACGCATTGCCATTTTCAAATATGACAACAAGTTAAGTGCCGTACATAATGTGTGTAAACACCAAAACGGACCATTGGGAGAAGGAAAGATCATAGACGGTTGCATTACTTGTCCTTGGCATGGTTATCAATACCATCCACAAGATGGTTGCTCTCCTGCTCCTTTTTCAGAAAAAGTTTGTACCTATCAATTGAAGCTTAAAAACGAATTTATTTATGTAAATCCTACAGGTTCAGGAGAAGGAGTGTTCATATCACCATTGAATATCATTGGAAACGATTCTCCAAAAACAAAAGATAATTTTTTCATTGGCTGGATGGATGGATTGGATGTAAACATTAAAAAATCAATTTCTCGTTTTGTATTTCCTGCTATACTCATTGGATTTGTTTTTCTTTTTTCATTCACTTTTTCACAAAGAAAAATAGCCAATTCCGAATATCGTTACAATGAAGTGGCTGAATATACTGGCTTTGTGAGCAACACACCATTTCCTCATATATTAATTACAAAAGGAAAAGATATTTTTGGCAACCCTGTAAATGAAGTGCTTCCCCTGGTAAACGCCTGGAAATTTGGGGCTGATTCACTGATTGATCAATGGTTTAAGAAAAATAACAATGGCATGGCTACTATAAATGGAACCATCATTATCAGAGACAGTGTGAAAGCAATGGAACTAACCAATAAAGAAAATTCATTTCACCAACCTAAAACACAATTGTCGAATTTCCAACCCTCTATACAAAAACTTGGAAGGGTTACCATTAAAGGCGAAATCATTGATCCAAAATGTTATTTAGGTGCCATGAATCCCGGTGAAGGAAAACCTCATAGAAGTTGCGCCATCAGATGCATCAGTGGTGGGATTATGCCGATGATAACTTACACTGAAAATAACCAAAAAAAATATGCTGTCTTATTGGGTGAAAGCGGAGAGAAAATAAACAACCAAGTTCTTGATTTTGTAGCTGAACCCGTAGAGATAACCGGATTTTTTTCTAAATATGAAAACTGGAATTATATTTATATCAATCCAAATTTTATTAAAAGATTAAAACAATAACATGAATTTTATTAGAGTTTGTCATAAAGATGAATTGCCAGATAATTCTCAAAAAATTGTGAATATTGGTAAAAAAAAGGTTGCGCTATTTCATTTCAATGGTAAAATTTCTGCAATCGCCAATGCTTGTTTACACAAAGCCGGACCATTAGGATTGGGCGAAGTGGCTGCCAAATATGATGGCATGTATGTGACTTGCCCCTGGCATGGCTGGGAATACAATATTGAAACGGGAAGTGCCCCTCCGGGATTTCCTGATCAACAAGCATTATACGAAGTAAAAATAGAATCGGAATTTATTTCGGTTAGCGAAGAACCAATAGTGAAAGCTCATAGAGAGCACCATAATAATTCTTTATTGGAAGATTTATTAAAACTCAAATATCAGACTTCAGAAAAGAGTTTGAATATTTTAGGTATAAGTACTACAAACTTATCTAGTCAACTACCAAGATTTTCAACTTCTGAAGATGCTTTGGAAAAATCTTTGTCTTATGCTGTAGAGAAATATGGCGCTACTACAAAAATGGTTAAGTTAAGAGATTTAGAATTTAAAAATTGTGAAGGATACTATTCGCAACATAGTCATGCATGCACATGGCCCTGTAGCATTACTGAAATGAATCCCGAAGATGGGATGACCGAAGTGTATGAAAGTATGATTTTATGGGCGGACATCGTAATTGTGTCTACTCCTATTCGTTGGGGAAATGCTTCTGCTTTGTATTATAAAATGGCGGAAAGATTAAACTGTGTTCAAAATCAAATTACCATCAACAATAAAGTGCTTGTTAAAAATAAAGTAGCATCATTTATCATCACGGGTGGGCAAGATAATATTCAACAAGTAGCCGGACAAATGATGTGTTTCTTTACAGATCTTGGATTCACTTTTCCTCCATTCAGTTTTTTAGGATGGAGTCGTGGATGGACTTCAGAGGACATGGATAAAAATGTAATGCAATTCAAAAAAAGCGAGTATATAAAACGTACTGCAAATGAAATAGTCGATAACGCTGTTGAAGTGCTAAAACAAATCAAAAAAATTGACAATGGAAATATTCATGCTATAAAACCAAAAAGAAGTGATTCTCTTTCCTTCGATATTGAGAATAAAGACATGAATATTTAATGTAGTCTGAAGATTATCAAAAGAATCATTCAAAGTAAAAAGTAAAAAAATAAACAATTTTAACTTTTGAATTTTTCATTTTGAATTTAAAATATACCTAAACAATTAATCAGCTTCAAAATAAAAAACAGATGATTGGTCATAGAATTTTTTCTGAAGTAAATAGTATTCTCTATCAATTGATGAATACATTGATTCAATTAAATGACAATGAATTTTCAATGCCTTTGGATATTTTAGATAAAAGTTCAATTGGCGAACATACTCGACACATTATTGAGTTGTTTGAAAAGCCAATAAAAGATTATGAGTTGGGGTTGATTGATTACGAAAATAGAGAACGTAATGTGAGGATTCAGACAGAAATCAATTTTGCGATTGAAAGAATAAACAAGATTTTATCAGAGATAGAAAAACCCGATAAATCTATAGATATTATCTACAGGCCAGACGCCACATCTTATGAAAATGATGTGTACCCTCAAGTAAATGACGAAATCATTCAAAGCAACTATTTCAGAGAAATCTTATACAACTTAGAACACTGTATTCATCACCAGGCTTTAATAAAAATCGGTTTGAACACTTTGGGTAAAAATATTGTTGACGAAAATTTTGGAGTAGCGAAATCTACCATCAAGTACAGAACTCAATGTGCACAGTAACCTATATCAAACATAACAATCAATATTTTTTTACATCCAACAGAGATGAAAATATCAAGCGCACCTCTGCACTTCATCCCCAAAAATATTACAGCGGTGATTTTCATTTGTATTATCCTAAAGACCCGCAAGGAAATGGCACTTGGTTTTGTATAAAAAACGATGGCAGGATTTGTATCCTGTTAAACGGAGCACAAAAAAAACATGTTTCTCAAGGCCCATATCATAAAAGCAGAGGCTTGGTATTATTAGAGCTGATCATGAAAAAAGAAATGATTTCAGGTTGGGAAGCATTGAATCTGGAAAATATAGAACCCTTTACAATTATTGCTTTTTCAAATGGGATGCTTCATCAATTAAGATGGGATGGAACAAATAAAGAATCAATTCCTTTGAATCCGGATGAATCGTATATATGGTCCTCTGCCACTTTATATTCAGACGACATTATCTCGCAAAAAAAAGTCATGTTTAAGGGTTTCTTATATGAAAATATTTCGAATATAGATGCCGATAGAATTCTGAATTTTCATTCCACAACAAAAAAAGAAAATGTTGATGCTGAATCACACTCCATTTCAAAAGAGCTTGTAATAACTAAAAATATTACTCAGTGCATAATGACCCACAAAGATTTTACATTATCACATGTAGATTTGTTGACTGACGAAAAAACGATAATAAATGCTGAGACTGTGGTGGCATAAAATTACACATTGGGAATATTGGCCGGCTTATTTAGTTTATTTGCCAACATTTTTCTTTTGGCTTTACTGCATGATTCGATTTCGGTCATTTCGCTTTTATAAATATTCTAATCCCGCTTTTAAAAATGGAGGCTTGATAGGCGATGGTAAAAAAAGTATTTATGATTTGTTGCCGGAAAATTTATATTCTAAAACAATATTGATTTCTGAGTCTGAGCCTTACGACTTTCATCAAATCTTACAACAAAATAATTTCACATTCCCTTTAATAGTTAAGCCTGATGTTGGTTTGAGAGGCATTGGAGTAAAATTGATTGCAGATTATGAATCTCTATTTGCTTACAGAGATTCCATCAAAAAAGATTTTCTGATTCAAGAGCAATGTAACTACCCTAATGAGATTGGGTTATTTTATTGCAGAATACCAGATAAATCCAATGGCAAAATAACAGGAATTACCATAAAGAAATTTTTAGAAGTAAAAGGCGATGGCTTGCAAACTATTTATGATTTGCTTTTACAAAATCCGCGATTTGAAATGCAAATACCTAAACTCAAATCACAACTAAATTTGGAAGAAATTCTGCCTTTAAATGAAGAGAGATGTCTTGTTCCATTTGGCAATCACAACCGAGGTACTGAATTTCTAGATGGACGCCATCTGATAACTCCCCAATTAGAAAAAACATTTGATGGAATCCTGAGCAAAATAGAAGGTTTTTACTATGGTAGATTAGATATCAGATATGATAATTTTGCTGATTTGGTAGCTGGTAAAAACTTTATGATCATTGAAATAAACGGAGCCAAAAGTGAACCAACTCATATTTACGACCCTAGTCACTCATTTTGGTATGCACAAAAAGAGATATTTAGACATCAAATGCTTTTTTATCGGGTTGTTTTGGAGCGTTACAAACAATGATTAAAAGAAAGGGATTTTTGCCTTGTCGACTATTTTAAATTTAAAAAAACCATCAATGAAAATTGATGTTTTTTGTCGGGATAATTACCGGGAGTTCAAACTTTTGGGAGAATTTGAAAGCCATTTTAGCTTTTGAAAAATAATATTATTCGAATCCAAATCTAAACTGCTCATTGGCAATTTGATATTCCCTTATGAACTACACTAGAATTTTGATTTTATAAAAACAAGAACATAAATCAACCAAACTGATAAAATTTATTTTGATATGTCATTTATTTTTCTTATATTATAATGATAAAAATTTAAAAAACTTCAATTCAAATTTTTTTTGGAACTCAAAGATTCGAAATTTTTATGATAAGTATAGAAAAAAGTAATTCATTTATTGTTGCAACAACTGGGTTTTCAATTTTTCAGACCTCAACCCTTAAAGAATACAACCCCGCCATTAAGCTACTACTTGGTTTATTGCCAGGAATGTATTTGAGTCGTTCCAAGAATCAACATGTAAAGTATTGGGGGGAAAGTATGATGGCAGGAAGTATAATAGGATATACAATTAACAAACTCGATCAAAATAATTGTGATTATTCATATAGTAAAAATCTTCCCAAACGAAATTCTGTTCTAATAAATATAAACACTGGAGGAATAATAGATAAGATTGGGAAACCACATTTTATTTTCGTTACTAAAAACAATAGTGCAAAATTAGGTTGGCAGAGCAGTTCGCCACTTTTACATTGCATTAAAAAATTAGAAGGAAAAGCCGGTGGTCGACCCAGCAAACAAGGGGATCCTGTGCTTTGGGATAATTTACAAGACCACACTAAGAAATTCAATCTACTTTTAAAGTACTGGTTAAAATATTTTTCCAAGTTAAAACCAGCGTATAAGGACAATTATAAACAAAAATTGATTTTCTGGCGTTCAATGGTTGATGATCATAAACCACTTGACATAAAAAGAAAGGAATTCCATCCTTCGGCTGTAAGCGAATGGTCTATTTACAATAACACCTTGGTTCGATATGACGATTACGGCAATATTCTGTACGGAGCTGTTGGTACCGCCTTTGGTATTTCAGAGGAAGATTTATTTTTTGGCGCAAATGTGAATCAAATATTAAAAAGTGGTTTAGATGAAAGTAAGGACACATATTCCATTCAAAGAGGCATAGCTATCTATAATAATCATATCGCCCGAAAACAACTTTCAAACCCATTGCTTTATGTTTAAAAAACGATTGGATTATTACTTCGGCATTGTATACATTCTTTTCTTGTTTTTACATTTTTTATTTTTTTTGCCTTATGTAGTGATAGAGCTATTATTGTATTTCAAAATCGATTTTTATACATCGATACATAGCAAAACGTTAGATGAGATTTTTGGCTTTTATATTTTTTTATTTCTCCGAAATGACCTTGATGTTTATTTCGCTTTAGTATCCTTATGGTTTCTGTATGTGATCTCAGACATTTTTATGAAATCGAAAAAAAAGAATAAAGAGATTTAGCATGATATCGCAGTTTTAAAATCTGCATCTGATCTTTTAGAAGACTTTATAGTATTAGAATTAAAACGGCAGGAGCAGATAACAGAATGCTTGTTGATATATCTAAATTAAAAAGCCATCAATAAAAATTGATGGCTTTTTTTGTCGGGATGGCAAGATTCGAACTTGCGACCTCCTGGTCCCAAACCAGGCGCGATAACCGGGCTACGCTACATCCCGAACGGTAATTCTTATTAGCCCTTGAGAATTTCTATTCTCTTATTTCAAACTGCGGAGAGAGTGGGATTCGAACCCACGGTACAGTGTAACCCGTACGACGATTTAGCAAACCGTTCCTTTCGGCCACTCAGGCATCTCTCCTCCTTTTATTCTTTCCCTTTTTAAAGGGGTTGCAAAAATACAATTGTAATCAATAACTGCCAAACAATTTCTTAACAACTCAAAATAAAATTTCGGATTTTTTGACGCCCGATCTTACATCGCTGCCAATTGCACTTTATGCTGCAATTCCAAAACACTCTCTTTAAATAAATTATCAGTATCCATTAAATCTTTCACGGTCTGACAACTATGTATCACCGTTGTATGATCTCTTCCTCCAAAATGTTCGCCAATCGTTTTTAATGAATTCTTGGTAAACGCTTTTGAAAGGAACATGGTAATTTGTCTGGCTTGTACAATCTCTCTCTTCCTCGTTTTCTGTAATAATTTATCGTAAGGCACATCAAAATAATCACAAACCATTTTTTGAATGGTATCGATGGTAATTTCTTTACTTGATGATTTCACGAAATTGCGCAATACTTTTTTGGCCAACTCCAAATCAATCTCTCTCTTATTTAATGAAGACTGAGCCAACAATGAAATTAACGCTCCTTCCAATTCACGGACATTGCTGTTAATGTTATAAGCGATATACTTTACTACTTCTTTAGGCATCTCCAATCCATCATGCTTCATCTTCTTTTCCAAAATCTCAATCTTGGTCTCGTAATCCGGTGCTTGTAAATCTGCACTCAATCCCCAACGGAAACGACTTAACAATCTTTCTTGAACACCTTCCAAATCTTTAGGTGATTTATCACTCGTTAAAATCAACTGCTTGCCACTTTGGTGCAAATGATTGAAAATAGAGAAAAATGCATCTTGAGATTTTTCAGCTCTGTTGAAAAACTGAACATCATCAATAATCAACACATCTATCAATTGATAAAAATGTATGAAATCGTTAATGGCATTGTTTTTACTATGATCAATAAACTGATTGATGAATTTTTCTGAGCTCACATAAAGAACTACCTTATTATTATATAGTCTTTTTACTTCATTACCTATCGCTTGAGCCAAATGTGTTTTACCCAAACCAACACCACCATAAATTACAAGTGGATTGAAAGAAGTGGTTCCTGGTTTTTCTGCCACAGTTTTTCCTGCTCTTCTCGCTACCCTATTACAATCTCCTTCTACAAATGAATCAAATGTGTAAGAATTATTCAACTGCGGATCAATCTGCATTTTTTTCAACCCTGGAATAACAAATGGATTTTTTACAGGATTGTTAATCACCAATGGAAAATCCATTTCATTATTGGAGTATAATTTATACCCGCTTCCCGGAACATCCATGGTGAGTGGTTTGTTTTTACTGTTTCCGCTGTCAACCATTATTCTGTATTCCAATCTTGCTTCTTTTCCTAATTCTCTCTTTAAAGTTTTTGCTAATAAAGAAACGTAATGCTCTTCCAGATATTCATAAAAAAACTGACTAGGTACCTGTATGGTAAGAATTTTTTCTTTTAATGCTACAGGTTTGATGGGTTCAAACCAGGTTTTGAAATGCTGCCATTCAACGATATCCTTGATGATCTCGAGACAATTTTGCCAGACTTTTTCAAATGACTTCTCCATTATTCCTAAAACAATTTATATAGCTTTACTTAATACTGTTTGTGATTTCCCATATAGAAAAACACGGTTTCATGAATACGTTTTTTTATTGGGACGGCGAATATCATATTAAAATGTTGAAAAAAAAATTTTTTATTCTGTTCTTTTTTCTTTTTGTATGATTGCAAATAAAAATTAAGTCGATTTTCATTTACGGGCGATGAAAGTAATGTTTTTTAAACCAAAAAAAACAATTTTCGTGACTTTCTTTTTTTTCTTTTCAAAATATGTTTTTTTACTATTTTTTAAAGTGAAAAACACTCCCGATTATTCATATAATTAAGTTACATTTGACGTCTTAAATTATTGAATTATGAGTTACGAATTAACAGGAAAGCTGGTTGCAAAATTTGATACTGTTCAAAGAACGGAAAGCTTTAAAACAAGAGAGTTTGTTGTAGAAAAATCTGACGACATCAATGGCAGAACTATAGTAAATTATGTGAAGTTTCAATGTGTGCAAGATAAAACTGGTATTGTAGACAGAGTGAACATTGGCGACAATGTAAAAGTATATTTCAACGTCAAGGGTTCTAAATGGGAAAAAGACGGCAAAACCAACTACATTACTAATTTAGATGCATGGAGATTAGAACAATTATTACAATCTAAAAATAGCGGTCCTATAGACAATGATTATATGGAGCCATTAGATACTTTCTCATCAACTGCTCCTGATGCCGTTGACGATTTACCATTCTAAAATTCATCAAGCTGTTTTTAGGATAACTTCCTAACACATGATTACAAAAATCAACTTACGACTTAATCCTGCAGCTGCTGCGGATGAAGCATTGATCAAGAAATCAATTGCCGATTCTTTAAGTGTGAAATTAACCGCTATAACAGGCTATCATCTCCTTAAAAAATCTATTGACGCGAGGTCGAAGCAAGTTTATTTCAATTTGACTGTTGAAGCATTTGTCAATGAACCTTTTCGACTTTACACTCCTATCGCTTTTAATTTCGCAGATGTAACTCATGCGGTAAAAAAAATCATCATTATCGGAGCTGGTCCTGCAGGAATTTTTGCAGCGCTGAAATCCATCGAAGCAGGAATCAAACCCATCATTCTCGAAAGGGGTAAAGACGTAAAAAGTCGCAGGCGAGATTTGGCAACGCTCAACAAAGAAGGCATCATCAATCCCGAAAGCAATTATTGTTTCGGAGAAGGCGGTGCCGGGACATACAGTGATGGTAAACTTTACACAAGAAGCAATAAAAGAGGCGACATCAACCGCATCCTGAGTTTGTTTGTCAAATTTGGTGCGCCGGAAAACATCACTTGGGACGCACATCCTCATATCGGCACCAACAAACTTCCGCAAATCATCACCGCCATGAGAAATCTAATTCTTGATTGCGGCGGCGAAGTGCATTTTGAGAAAAAATTGACAGATTTCGGCATCCAAAACAACCAAATTGTTTACGCTGAGACTTCCGACAAAACAAGATTTTCAGCTGATGCCTATATTTTAGCCACTGGTCATTCGGCCAGAGATATCTTCAGCTTATTGAATCAAAAAAATATATTAATCGAAGCCAAGCCTTTTGCATTAGGTGTGAGGGTTGAACATCCGCAAACCCTTATCGATAGCATACAATACCATTGTGATAACAGAGGCGAGTTTTTGCCTCCTGCTTCTTATAGTTTGGTTGAACAAGTAAATGAAAAAGGTGTTTTTTCTTTCTGCATGTGCCCGGGTGGCATTATAGCCCCTGCTTCAACAAACAACAATGAACTTGTGGTGAATGGCTGGAGTCCATCCAAAAGGAACAATCCTTACGCCAACAGCGGAATGGTTGTAGAAGTAACACAGGAAGACGCCTATAAAACGTTGAAAGAAAAAAACATCAATCCCAACGACCCTTTACTGTTTATGTATTTCCAGCAATTGGTAGAGCAACATGCTTACACAGCAGGAGGAGGGAATTTTGTAGCACCTGCACAGCGTCTCGTTGATTTTTGTAATAATAAAACTTCTGCAAATCTTCCTAAAAATTCTTATCTGCCGGGCTTACAATCTACTTCATTAAAAGAGGTGCTACCCGAATTTGTTTACCAAAGATTGAATGGTGGCTTCCGCGCCTTCGGAAAAAAGATGAAAGGCTATTATTCTAATGATGCCATTGTGGTGGCAACGGAGAGCCGTACGTCAAGTCCAGTTAGAATCCCCAGAGACAACGACACCCTCGCTCATCCTCAAATAAAAAACCTCTACCCTTGTGGCGAAGGCGCCGGTTATGCAGGCGGCATCGTCAGCGCAGCCATGGATGGAGAAAGAGTGGTGGAACAAATTAAGATTGCTATTTAGCCCCCTCAATCCCCCAAGGGGGAAGTTGATCATTGTCTACGAACAATCCTTTTCAATGTTAATATTTCAAAAATAAATTCGTGCATTCGTGGCTATTAATCTTCACCATTCGTTCCTATGGAACGATGATAAATATATCATTTCGGACTATAGAGGAAATGTTCCTATGGAACATAAAAAAATCATACTTCTTCCCACCGTTGAAACGGTGGGCTATGTTGAAACGGTGGGATATGTTGAAACGGTGGGATAAAAAAAACACAATTATAAATTCTTTGCCAAATACATAA
The DNA here is from genome assembly GCA_947452875.1 of Chitinophagaceae bacterium. Taxonomy (GTDB): domain Bacteria; phylum Bacteroidota; class Bacteroidia; order Chitinophagales; family Chitinophagaceae; genus Ferruginibacter. The sequence continues at coordinate 5,473 of CANGEZ010000006.1, read as the reverse complement.
TCTAAATTGAATTTGTGTGACCCCCTTTTTTAATTTTTACTTTTGAATTTTTACTTTCATAATTAAATTTCGAACCATAAATTCATCCTATATTTAACCATAATTTACTTTGATGAACATTTTAGAATTAGACTCCCTCAAGAAATATTTTGCGACTCAAAAAGCTGTTGATGACATCAGCTTCAATATCCAACAAGGAAGCATTTTTGGATTGTTAGGTCCAAATGGCGCTGGTAAAACGACCTTGCTCAGAATGATTACCGGAATATTCTATCCTGATAGCGGCAACATTCAATTCAACGGACAACCTTTTCATCCTGAGAAAAACAATATCGACATCGGCTACATGCCCGAAGAACGTGGCCTTTATAAAAAAATGAAAATTGGTGAACAAGCTTTGTACCTCGCACGGCTAAAAGGCATGAGTAAAAATGATGCCATGGACAGCATAAAAAAATGGTTCATCAAATTTGAAATGGAAAGTTGGTGGAATAAAAAAGTGGAAGACTTGAGTAAAGGGATGAGTCAAAAATTACAATTTGTAACCACCGTTTTGCACAACCCAAAATTGATAATTCTCGACGAACCTTTCAGCGGTCTCGATCCGGTTAATGCCAATCTGATTAAAGATGAAATTTTCAATCTCGCAAAAAATGGCGCCACCATCATTTTCAGCACACATAGAATGGAGCAAGTGGAAGAAATTTGCGACCATATTGTTCTTGTCAACAAAGGAAAAAAGATTTTGGATGGTTCTGTGCACCAAGTGAAACAAGATTTTAAAGAAAACATCTACAAGCTCGGCGCAAATGTATTAGCAGAACAACTCATGACTTATATTTTTGAAGTCGTTAAATACGAACCGAATCAGTTGTTGCTAAAATTACAGCATGATACTACCACAAATGAATTATTGAAATACTTCATCAATCAAAATATAACCATCAACTCATTTAACGAAGTATTGCCTTCATTAAACGATATTTTCATCAAGCTGGTTGAAGACACCAAAGCCACAAGACAATTTCAAAACATCGAATCTTAATTCTTATGAATAAAATTTTTCTGATTATAGGTAGAGAATATTTTACACGTGTAAAAAAGAAATCTTTCCTGATTACAACCATACTTGTTCCATTAATCATCATCGGATTTTATGTAGCCATTTTTGCCATAAGCATGAATGGCAGCGACGATGTACAACAAATTGCCGTAATTGATGATGCACATATTTTCAATGGCAAAGCTGACACTTCAAATCCAAAACTTCATTTCACTTTAATTGAAAATGAAACGGAAAAATCTTTTTTGAATAAATATAAAAACTTGAACTATCAGTCGTTCTTATACATTCCTAAAGTGATTGATTCTGTTTCAAAAAATAAATTCACGCTGCACAGTCCTTCGTCTGTAAGCTTAACTACGATGTCGGATGTGGAAGATTTGATCAACAACACCATTCGCAAAAATCAACTGATTGCTAATGGAATTGATCCGAAAGAGTTTGATAAAAAAAGTAACAGTGTAACACTTGACAATGCCATTGAAACCAAAGAAGGTCAAAAGAAAAGCTTTGCAGGTGTGGCATATGCCGTTTCATTCGGTTGCGGATTTTTGATTTATATGATGATGATGATTTACGGCACTCAAGTGATGAGAGGTGTTACTGAAGAAAAAACAAATCGCATTGCCGAAGTCATGGTGAGTTCTGTAAAACCATTTCAAATGATGATGGGAAAGATTGTTGGAATAGGCGCTGTGGGTCTAACTCAATTTGCCATTTGGATAATATTGCTATTGGGTGTGCAAATGCTGGCACCATTGATATTCCCACAGTTTATGGAACAAATGCAACACGCAAGCACAGCCTCATCAGAAGATTTGTCCATAGCTGCAACTGCATTTGAAGGCATATCGAATTTACCTATAGCAAAAATTATCTTCTTGTTTCTGTTTTATTTTTTGGGTGGATACCTTACCTACGCTTCCATTTTTGCAGCGGTAGGAAGTGTTGTTAGCGAAGACCAGCAAGAAGCACAACAATTGGTATTCCCTGTTATCATGCCAATCATACTTGGCTTTGTGATCATGACAAAAGCTGTGAACGAACCCAATAGCAGTCTGGCTATTTTCGGAAGTTTATTTCCATTAACCTCACCCATTGTAATGATGGGAAGAATTACTTACGATGTTCCATTTTGGCAAATGGGATTGTCGATGTTGTTGTTGATTGGCTGCTTTCTTTTCTTCACTTGGATTACAGGAAAAATTTATAGAACAGGCATTTTGATGTATGGTAAAAAACCAAGCTGGAAGGAAATGATTAAGTGGGCGTTTAGGAAATAGAAGCCCACTCAATCCCCCAAAGGGGGAAGTTGATAGGCGTTTATTGATGACCGTTTGTTGTTTGCGTTTGATTGATTAACCTCTTGAACTCATTGAACCTTTTAAACAAATTTCCTTGCAACGTAACGTCCCTTTCAGGAGACACTGCTGAGAAAAAATAATAATTAGTGAATTCGTGGCTATATCAATTCACGATTCGTTCCTATGGAACGATTAACAAATTATCATTTCGGTCTATAGACAATATGTTCCTATGGAACATAAATCAAGATTAAAATAATCAATCGCACCTTTGTGGCTTTGCCTCTTTGGAAGCTTTGCGGAAAACAAATTCAAGAAAACATTTTGTGCAATCCTGTTTAAAACTCTATCTCTGCGAAATCTCATTACCTCCATTCTCAGCAGTAAGAAAATTGATTCCTTACTTAATTTATTCGGAAGTGAAATCAATATTTGAATTTGGAGTTTCAAAAACAGATTTCCTGATTTCAAATTTAATGAACCGATATAGTGGGACAAAAATCAAAGCCATTACCGCCAACATTATGCTTATCATAAAACCAATGGCACTATATAAAATTGCCGATGGTTTGTAGGTGTCATAAGGCGCGTCTGGTTTATCCAACATCGCAATAATTGGAGTTTCTTTTTGTAAACGCCATAATGCTTCTTCTTTATTTTCGGCAGACATATCGCGTTGGCGCATCACTCTAGATTTCTCGTTGGATAAATTTTGCTTCGGTAACTGATATTGTAATTTATCAGGAGCTACAAATAAAGTAGTGTTCGACATGCCAATGGCAGACTTATCATAAGAGGCCAATACCAATTCAAGCGAATCCACTTTTTCGCACATGAAATCGTAATCTCTCTTCGCTTTTTTTATTTTTAGTTCTTTATAAAATTCAGAAATTTTATCTACGAAAATATAAGATACCGGACCCACCAAAGCCTCACTAGTTGTGTTGAAATTAATCTCAAGAATGCCGTTTTTATTGATTTTCGCAAAGAAATTATCCTTTAATAAATTAGCACCAACAGCAGCCAACATATCGTTAGCATCAGGAATATTTATTGTTGATTTGTAAAAAGGTTTTCTCTTATTATATTCTTCAATCACCAGCACTGCAACAGATTTATTTCCCAATGAGGGAATCTTTTCTAATGCAACTGCTTCTCTTGTATTTCTACTTAAAGCTAGATCAACAATATTAATTGAAGCTTCTTGAATAAAGCTTTTAGGTGTTTCTGAAAGCCCAAGTAAACTAGTTAATGCGCTTGCTGCACCTGCATTATCATTTGAAGCATTTAACGGAAAAACTGTTGCTCTTGATGAATACACTTTAGGTATTGTCTTCGTATAAATAAAACAACACAATGTTGCCAAAACACCAATGCCTAAAATAAGAAATTTCAACTTGGAAAGTCTAGTATACACAACGGTGATAAATGTCTGATAATTCACTTCTATTATTTTATTGAACGTATTTAAAAATAAGGGCAGTCATTACAGCAGGCACGATGGCGATAAATGTAGCTTTTGCCATATCGCTAAGTCCTTGTCCCTCGGGCCTTGCAGGCACATTCACAATGGCACCTTCATGTACACGAGGATAGAAATGTAGGAATAAGAAGTTGTGTGTTCTTCTGCTTCTTCCATTGGCATAAGTAACATAAACGCGTCTTCTCCAAGGCTTCACACCATATCCACCAGCTTTGTCTATGTAATAACCAAGGTTTCTGTGTTGTTTGTCAAATGCTACTTTTAAAGGTGATTGTACCTTTCCCACAATGCTCACAAACGGATTAATTTCAGGCACAAATACCACATCGTTTTCTTGTAGTATGATATCGTATTTTGAGTTCTTGTTTTGTAGCGCATTGAATAAATCTATGCTCACTGGTTCTTCTTTAAATCTGTATTCTAAAGGCAAACTATCTTTTATGATATTTCCTGTTGAATCCATTTTCAATTTAGGCGCAATCAATCCCAACTCACGCACATCAATTTGTTTTCTTCTCATCAACACAGCTCCAGATACATCCGCATTTTCAGTTAGTCCGCCGGCACGTTCAATGTAAGAAGACAACCTTTCATACTTATCTAATCTTGGATATTGACCAGGATATTTCACCAAGCCTTTCAACTCAATATTTTGCTGTAATTCAAATGTGGGATTTTTCCTTACATAAATTTGGTCATAAGGCATCAACACCACTTTAGAAGCTGCTTCATCTAATGACAAATCCTGTTGAATAGCATAAGATTTAATTACAGTTCTTGTAGGATTCAAACCTTGTTGCGCTGAATCCATATTTACAATACTTGAGATTTCCAATCTGCCGAATTCAGCAGAAGGTTTCAATCCACCGGAAATAAACAACAAATCTTGTAACGTCAATTTGCCGTACTTAATGACTTTACCGGGTTTTCTCACCTCACCGAAAATCTCAACAAATTGTTGTTGACTGAAATCGCTTTTGGCAAAAAATTGAATAACATCATTCGCTTTCAATTCAATATTAGAAGAATCGTTTTCATTGTTAGCATCAAAATTCTTTAAATCCAATTCTATTCTTTCTGTAGCAAAATTATTGACATCACCAGCGCCTCTGAACACATATGCTTTTTGCAAGTAAGTATTGCTGGTTAAACCTCCTGCTTTTTGAATCACATCAAACAATTTTTCGCCTTTTGCAATTTCAAAAGTTCCAGGATAATTCACTTCGCCTTGTAACTCAATACGGTTGACAATGCCTTTTCTGATGTTTTCAGCTTTTACCACATCACCATCTTGCAATGCAAAATCAGCAGTGCTGCTTTTTTTGATAGTTTCGAGGCTAATGTCACGTTGTACTTGTTTGTCGCCTTCAATTCTAACAACTTTGATTGTTGTGGCAAAAGCATCAGGTTTCAATCCGCCCGCATAATTCAACAACGCTTTAATGCCTTCTCCTTTTTTCAATTGATAATACATCGGTCTTTTAAATTGACCAATCGCCTGAATTTTATTTTCTACAAATGAAACGATGACAAAATCATTATTCTGTAAGTAAATATGTTTTCCAAAATCACCTGTAGTTAAATATTGATAAACATCTAATTCATCAATTAGCTTTCCTCCTC
>CANGEZ010000005.1 GCA_947452875.1 Chitinophagaceae bacterium | reverse complement strand
TTCGTAAAACAGCGCATTCTTATAACCATAATTTTGAAGGAGATTTCGGACAAATAAGAGATGTTGTTATTGTGGAATCAACTTGGTTGGGATATTATGAACCCTACACCAAGAGAATGGTGAAATCTTTCATTTATGAAATGATGGAAAATAGGGGACAAGTGGAATTGGCAAAAGAATATAGTTTACTGCCATTTGAGGTGTTGGTGCTTGAACCATCAAGAACTATGTGTGAAAAAATAATGAGTTTGGTTCGATTTTCATACACTGAAAATGCAGAAGAAGATTTGAAGAAAAAAATCAGACATGTGTATGACTTGCACCAACTTTTGATACAAAAAGAAATAATTGAATTTTTCAATTCAGCTGATTTTGAAAACATGTTATCGAAAGTTGCCAATGATGATGTTGATAGTTTTAAAAACAACAATGCTTGGTTAAGACATCATCCTCTAAATTCAAAAATATTTTCTGAGCTCGATTTGATTTGGCCAAAATTGAAATCTGCTTATACTTTAAATTTTAAAGAGATGGTTTATGGAGATTTCCCTGACGAGAAGGAATTGTTGGCAACGCTTAATCGGATTAAAAACAGAATTTCAGGTGTAGAGTGGAAGTTGAAAGCATTTTGATTTTTGATTAAAAAGCGAGTTTACTGGTTATTTCACCACGCCCTCAAATCCACACTCTATTTACTTTTTATTCCTGTACCTCATTTGTACCCCGCCCCTGAAAACCTTTACTGGCAAGGGTTTTAATGTTTTGTATCGGCAAATGATATAATGATAATATATAATATGTATAATTTTTCTACCCTCTTTTATTAAAGCAAAAATCGACAGGATAATCTTTTTTTAGTATTTGGCGTTTAGTAGATTTGTCACTTAAATTTTAATAATTGTGACAAATATTATTTTATTATGTCACAAAAATATGTATATTTGTGACATGAATGAATCTATAAATAGCCAAATTGAAGCAAAGGTTAAACGCGCAAAGCCAGGGCAGATTTTTCTTCCATCTGATTTTAAGGACTTAGGAACCTCTACTGCTATAAGAAAAGCGCTCTCTCGATTGGTAGAGCAAAAAGTACTTGTACGGATGGGGCAAGGTATTTATGCGACACCAATTCACGATAAATTATTTGGGGATGTACTTCCTTCTATGGAAGAGATTGCGGTGACCTTGGCTAAAAAAGATCATGTCAAAATCATGCCTACCGGTCAATATGCTTTAAATAAAATTGGTCTTTCAACTCAAGTACCTATGAAAATGGTATATCTAACCAATGGTACTAAAAAAAATATCTCCCTTGGGAAAAGCTCAATTGTGTTTCAACCAACTACCACTAAAAAATTAGCAATGATTGGTACAATCACCAGTTTGCTTTTTTTGGGTTTAGAAGAGTTGGACTTAGATAATCTTTCAGAATCGGATATAAATAAAATAATCAACTTGCTTAAAAAAGAGGATGAAAAAAAATTAAAGCATGATTTAAAATTAGCACCTGCAAGAATAAGTGATTTCGTTATTAAGAATTTTATAAATCAAAAGATATGATTGGTTGGCTTCATAAATTGGATGATGATTCTCGACGAACATCATTAAATCAAGCTTCAATAAAGTCTGGAATTACCCCAAAGGCTATTGAAAAAGATTGGTGGGTAACGCTTGTATTGCAATTATTATTTACTTCAAAGTATGCGCCATACTTTGCATTCAAGGGTGGAACCTCATTAAGTAAAGGGTGGGGAATAATAGATCGATTTTCAGAAGATATTGATATTGCCTTAAGTTCAGAAGCATTTGGAAAAAAGTACATTGACAATCCTTCAAAAACATATGTAGAGCAGTTAAGGAGAACAGGATGTTTATTTACAAGCAATGAGATTACAAATAAACTTAAAGAACAGTTTGTAAAACTAAAAATTTCTGAGCAACATTATTCTATTGAAGTGGAAGCTATAAAAGCAGATATGCCTGATACAGATCCACAAACAATTTATGTAAATTATAAGTCTTTGTATGATCCCAATCCCTATTTGCCGGATAGAGTAAAAATTGAATTTAGTGTTCGTTCGCAGAGAGAACCTAATGATAGCCGGCAAATGCATACCTTATTAAATCATTATTTTCCCAATGAGATTTATGGAGAGGAAACATTTCCGGTAACGACTATTCAACCTAATAGAACACTAATTGAAAAAATCTTGTTGTTGCATGAAGAATATAATCGTGAAGATGAAAGTAAAATGAGGACATACAGAATGTCTCGCCATTATTATGATTTATTTCGGATTTATCAGTTGCCAGAATATTCAAAAGCATTAGATAACAATCAATTTATTGAGGACATCATTGAGCATAGAATATCATATTCTAGACTCAGGCATTTTGATTACAATACCCTTTGTATTGGTCGTATTTCAATTATCCCATCAGCATCCGTATCAACTGCATTGCAGAATGACTATGAAGACATGATCAAGGAAATGATGTATGGTAATGTGCCGACATTTTCAGAAATAATGAAGACGGCAAACAAAATCCAGGAACGATTTAATCAAAAACTATAACTGAAAGTTTTTTTTGCTACTGAGTCTCATTTTAGACGAGCGTAAAAATTCATAAAAATTGCCTTTGTTCAATAAACGGGTGTAATTTTTGCCCTTGTTTGTATTGGCTGATATTTGAGTAAAAAAGGTATAACATGCACATTTTGATATGCATATTAAATATAAAAATGCACAACGAAATGTGCAAAAAATTCTATTCTTATAATGGATGAATAAATTGTTTTATTTGCTTGAACTATCAAGAAATCCTTGACAATTCGAAATGGATTTTTTTTCTTAAAAGCGACTTTACCGGTTATTTCACCACCCCCTCAAAACCACCCTCTATTACTTTTTATACCTATATCCCATTTGTACCTCGCCTCTGAAAACCTTTACTGGTAAGGGTTTTAAAGTTTTGTATCGGAAAGTAGTATAACGTAACATCAAAAGAAAAAGTTTGAATTTTATTATATGGCTTTATTCTGTCTGTGTAAATATTTACTTAATTTCTGAATATTATTAAAATATATTCTATCTTCATTTTGTTCAAAATTGAAATTTATTGAAAGAAAACTTGTCGTTCCTAAATTAAAAATTTATGCTAATGAAACCATTCGACATTATTGCAAAACCAATCCTTAGTTTTTGTTTCTCAGTTATCATAATATTAGCCCATTCACAATCCAATGAAATCAAATTTGAAAAAAGTTCTTTTTCTCAAATAAAGTCAAAAGCAAACAAAGAAAATAAGCTGATTTTTATGGATTGCTATACAAGCTGGTGTGGTCCTTGTAAAAGAATGGTTAGAGAAACATTTACCAATGATTCGGTTGTAAAATATTTAAACGACCATTTCATCAGTTGTTCTTTTGATATGGAAAAAGGGGAGGGTTTAACATTGGCAAATAATTACAAGATAGGCTGTTTTCCTAGTTTATTATTTTTGGATGGAGATGGTGTTGTCATTCACAGAGGTGCCGGTTATATGGATGCCAATGCTTTTATGAAATTCAGTCTAGATGCGGAGTCTTCTCAAAATAGTTTTTCTAAAATTGAAAAAAACTATCAAAACAATCCTGATGATCCAAATGCGGCAATCAGCTATATTAAAAAATTAAGCGCAGCATGTATGCCTTATGACGAAGTGATTGATAAATATTTTTCCAATCAAAAAGAAAGTGATTTAATCTATGAAAGCAACTGGGAATTGATTTCTACATTTCTTAGAAGTTATGACAACAGAGAAATTCAATATGTTATAAATCATTTGGATGAATTCAGGAAAAAATATTCAAGTGGTGGTAAATTCATGAATCCTGATAATTTTATTTCCGAAGTAATTTCCACTACCATTCAAACTTATGGAATTAATCCAGATAAAACAATCAAAGATGTAGAGGATATCTTGAATGTAGCTGTTAAAAACAATATCAAAGGGTTTAATGAAAGATCAGTTTTTAAATTGAAAATGGCTTATTACGGTCAACAAAAAAACTGGAAAGCCTATTGCAATTTGGCATTAAAAGATGGAGACCGATTTGTATTTTTTACAAACACAAATGAAATCTGCTGGAATCTATATCTTAATACTAACAATAAAAATCTTCTTGAAAAAGCTGTTGGTTGGATGGATAAATACATGGCTTTTTACAAAAAAACTTTTGATTGGGCACTATCCGGTGATTTGACATCTACACCAATTAACGAGAATGATCCCGATTTAATCGCAGCCTATGGTGAATCAATAGTATACGAGCCATGGGATACTTACGCTGCCTTATTATATAAACTCAAGAATAAAACCGAGGCTAAGATCAATGCTGAAAATGCTATTATAGTTGGAAAAAGATTTGGTATAGATGTCAGTGAAACAGAAGCACTTTTAAAAAAGATTGAAAAACTATAGCATTATATTCCGTTTTTTCGGGTAGAGAAATTGTAGAATTATTAATCACTAAAAACAAATTCCACATTGGATTGTTATTGAAATATATTAAAACATTTTCAATGCCTACCATTCATTTCTCTAGCAGAGATATCCTCAATATGGAATCCAGAAAAAGAGCGGCTTTTATGAATTCTCTCTCCGGTTTTAAAAGTGCTTCTTTGATTGGTACTATTGATAATAATTACAATACCAATCTTGCTATTTTCAGTTCTGTCATTCATTTGGGCTCCAATCCTGCGCTGGTGGGGTTTGTAAACAGACCAGATTCTGTTGACAGACACACTTTTGAAAATATTCTAGCAACAAATTGTTTTACCATTAATCACATCAACAAGTCGATTTATAAACAAGCTCACCAAACCTCAGCTCGTTATCCAAAAGATATTTCAGAATTTGATGCCACCGGTTTAACTACTGAATATTTAAATGAATTCAAAGCGCCTTTTGTAAAAGAAAGTCAGATTAAATATGGTTTGGAATTTGTTGAAAAACATGAATTAAAAATCAACGGAACCATTTTAGTGATTGGAAAAGTTGTTGAAGTAATTCTTCCAGAATTTTGTTTATTGTCTGATGGTGCTATTGACATTGAAATGGCAGAGACAATCGCCATTTCAGGATTAGATAGTTATCATAATACAGAAAAAATCGCCAGACTTTCTTATGCTAAACCGGACATAACTGCAATTGAAATCTAATGAAAAATATCAAAAAAGAAAATCTCCCTACTAAAATTTGCTTGACCTGCAACAGGCCTTTCACCTGGAGAAAAAAATGGGAGAAGAACTGGAATGAAGTAAAATATTGCAGTGATAAATGCAGAAACAAAAGATAAATGTCCATTAAAAATAAAACACTCAGACTAATACTTGGAGATCAGCTGAATATCAATCACAGTTGGTTTGCAACAGTAGATAGTAATGTTACTTACGTTTTGATGGAAATCAAAAGTGAAACAGATTACGCCAAACATCATATTCAAAAAGTTATTGGCATTTTTGCTGCCATGCAAGATTTTGCAAAAGAATTACAACAACAACATCATGATGTCATTTATATTCATTTGAATGATGAAAATAACCTTCATCGATTTGATGAGAATATTTTGTCATTAATAGATAAATACAAATTCACACAGTTTGAATACCTGTTGCCTGACGAATACAGAGTAGATGAGCACTTGAAAGCTTTCACTCAAAAATTAATTATTCCAACTAAAGTTTATGACACTGAACATTTTTACAGTTCAAGAAATGAATTAGGAGATTTGTTTGATGGTAAAAAGACTTACCTGATGGAGACTTTCTATCGCTACATGAGAAAGAAACACAAAGTGCTAATTGATAATGAAAGCAAACCATTGCATGGTAAATGGAATTTTGATGAGGACAATCGCCAAAAATTACCCAAGGCACACAAGCCGATTATTCCTTTTGTGTTTTCCAATGATGTTACTGAAATTGAAACTGAAATTATAACATCAAAGATCAAAACAATTGGAAACGTTAACAGCAAGAATTTCATCTGGCCAATAAATAGAAAGCAGTCATTGGAATTGCTTGATTTTTTTACAACTAACTGTTTACAATTATTTGGAACCTTCCAGGATGCTATGGCACCGAATGAGTGGTCTGTTTATCATTCGAGATTGTCGTTTTCAATGAATATTAAATTGATTTCTCCCCAAGAAGTCATTGATAAAGCAATTGTAGCGTATAATAAAAATCCAGAAGAAATAGCATTTCATCAATTAGAAGGGTTTGTCAGACAAATCATCGGATGGCGCGAATACATGCGTGGTATTTATTGGTTGAAGATACCTGAATACGCTTCACTTAATTATTTTGAGCATGATGCAAAATTGCCAAAATGGTTTTGGACTGGCGAAACAAAAATGAATTGTCTGAAAGATGCCATTCATCAATCACTTGATTTTGCATACGCACATCATATACAGCGTTTAATGGTAACCGGTAACTTCGCACTGCTAGCTGGCATTCATCCTGATGAAGTGGATGCCTGGTATTTAGGTATTTATATTGATGCATTTGAATGGGTGGAAATCACCAACACCAGAGGCATGAGTCAGTTTGCGGATGGAGGTATTGTAGGTACAAAGCCTTATGTGAGTACCGCCGCTTACATCAACAAAATGAGCAGCTATTGTTCAGGGTGTTATTATGATAAAAATAAAAAAATAGGAGAGAAGGCTTGTCCGTTTAATAGCTTGTATTGGAACTTTTATCATAGGCATGAAAATAAGCTCGCCATCAATCCACGCATAGGCATGATGTATAACGTATGGAGAAAAATGAATGAGGAAACTAGAAACGAGATGTTAGAACAAGCTCATTATTATTTAAAACATATCAACGAGCTATAAATGAAAAGATCGATTGTTTGGTTTACAACAGATTTACGATTGTATGATAATGAGACGTTGGTTCAGGCGATTCATGAAAGTGATGAGATTATTCCTGTTTATTGTGTAGATGAAAAACATTTTCAAATTACTGAATTTGGCTTTAAAAAAACTGGCAATTTCAGAGCACAATTTTTATTGGAATCATTGGCTGATCTTGAAAAAAGTTTGCGTGAAATGGGATCAGGATTGATAGTTGTAAAAGGAAGTCCTGAAACAGAAATCTATAAACTTGCAGAAAAATATAACGCACAAAAAGTATTTGCTAAGAAACAAGTTGGGCATGAAGAATTGGTTACACAATCCAAAGTTGAAACCGAATTAAAGAAAATAAATACAACGCTTGAAACTTTTGAGACAACAACTTTATACCATCCAGATGATTTGCCATTTACAACAAAAACTATTCCTGATGTATTTACAGATTTTAGAAAACGAACAGAAAAAGAGGCTAAAGTGAGAAAAAGTTTTCCTTCGCCGTCAACTATTACATCTCCACCAATTGAAATATTACTTGTCCCTACATTGCCTGAACTAGGATTGGAAAATTATTTATTTGATTGCCGGGCAGCTTATCCATTCAAAGGAGGCGAGTCTGCTGGAAATGAAAGAGTGAATCAATATCTCTCAGAAACCCATGCGATAGCCACGTATAAAGAAACCAGAAATGGTATGATTGGTGAAAATTATTCTTCTAAGTTTTCTCCCTGGTTGGCATTAGGTTGTATCTCTCCTAAAATGATTTATCATGAGATTAAAAAATATGAGTCTTTACATGTTGCCAATGAATCAACTTATTGGTTGATATTTGAATTGATATGGAGAGATTATTTTTATTTTATGATGCGAAAATATCCGACTCATTTCTTTACATCGAATGGAATCAACAAACAGAAAGTTGCAAAAAATAATCATGAAACGACTTTATTTGAAAAATGGAAAACGGGTCAGACGGAAAATGATTTCATCAATGCCAATATGATTGAATTGAAACAAACCGGATTCATGAGTAACCGAGGGAGACAAAATGTTGCCAGTTATTTATGTCATGATTTGAAATTGGATTGGCGATATGGAGCTGCCTATTTTGAAGAGCAGTTAATTGATTATGATGTTGCGAGCAATTGGTGCAATTGGGCTTATATAGCCGGCGTAGGTAATAATCCGAGAGGAGTGAGTATATTCAATGTTGAAAAGCAGGCGAATGATTACGATAAAAATAAATCTTTTAGAAATTTATGGTTGACGAAAAATTAAATACAGTTAATAGTTTACCAACTGTTATTAAAAATTATGTTTCTGATTCATCAGGCATTATTGATGAAGACATAGACCGTATCATACAGATGGCATGGGAAGACCGAACCCCTTTTGAAGCGATTGAGTTTCAATTTGGTTTAAAAGAGAAAGACGTTATTGAATTCATGCGAAAAAATTCTTTGCCTTCTAGTTTTAAAATGTGGCGAAAAAGAATGAAATCGCGCAAAACAAAACATAGTTTTCTTCGTGAAAAATCAATCGATCGGTTTAAGTGTTCTAGACAAAGAAACAGCGGTAATAAAATTGCCAAGCGATAAAGAATAAAACAGAATTATGGATTTATTTAGCAATGCTGAATTTAATGATTCGTCCGAAGCAAAAACAATGCTGTATGATTTGCCTGATGCAGATATTACTTTATTCGAAAACTTTTTTACAAATCAGGAATCAAAAAAACTACATCAAAATTTAATTGAAAAAATTCAATGGCGACAGGATAAAATTTAAATATTTGGAAAGTTAATCGACCAGCCAAGGTTGACTGCATTTTACGGAGATACAAGTAAAGACTATTCTTATTCAGGCATTTTGATGAAACCAATTGAGTGGAATGAAGAATTACTTTTAATTAAAAATAGATTGGAGGAGGTTGCGAAGATTAAATTTACAAGTGTCTTATTGAATTATTACAGAGACGGAAAAGATAGTATGGGCTGGCATTCTGATGATGAGAAGGAATTAGGACAAAATCCTGTTATTGGCTCTGTAAGTTTTGGAGAGTCGAGAGTATTTCAAATGAGACATAAGTTTCGAAAAGACATCAAGAAAGTTGATATCAAATTAACTGATGGATCTTTATTATTAATGAAAGGAAGTACCCAGCATTTTTGGCAACATCAGATTCCAAAGTCAAAAAGGGAATTGAAATTGAGAATAAATCTAACTTTTAGGGTTATTATCTAAGAAGAATATTTGTTCTAATTTGAATGTTCATAAAGCATTTTGCTTTCTATAAAAAATAAAATTATTGCTTCTGTCTCGAGTTATAAAATCTATTCATCGCCATCACATGAGGAAAGCTAATACAAGAAATAAATACAAAGAAAATAGTAATTAAATTTTCGTTGAACGCAGATAAATAATCATTTCTCAATAAGAAAATAAAAGCAGCAAATAAAACAAGCGCGCCAATCGTAAATGGCAATGCTTTCAAATAGAGAGAAGTATTGTTAACTTTAATCCCTTGTTTTAAATGAGACCAGCCATTCATGCTATGTTGTCCTATGAAGTATAAGCCAAATGAAGTAATGAGAGGTAATTCAATACTCACCAATAGCATCAGAGAACTAATAAGCATCATCCATCTTTTTTCAAAGATGGCCCATGTTATTCCAACTAGCGATAGTAGTACACTAATTTGTTTTCCCATGATGTTATCGAAAGGGATTTTCAAGGCATTCATATTCCCCAAAATACTATTGGTTTCAGCAACATGGCCACATAGAATGATTGTTAAAATCAAAATCCCCCAGGCCGTATTTTTTAAAGCATTTGTAGTTTTAGGTTTCCATTCCCGTAAATCAGTTTGTCCAAAATGCCATGCAGAATAACCTATAAAAAACAACAAGGCACCAATGGGAAAGAAAATCCATAAGATTAAATTTAGAAAAGCCAAACCAAGATAATTAATAACAAAGCTGGGTTTGATGCGACTTTTTAAATTGCCGGTTTCGAGCAAATGGTCAACTGCTCCATGTGGAATGCCCACCATAAACATTCCTAAGGTGAACATTACTATTTGAATCCAATTAAATATTTGTGGAGAGGACTTATAAATTAACAAAAACAGCAATGACAACAGTAATAAGATAAATGGTGTTATTAGTTTTTGAATTCTTGATGAAACGACCCAACCTAAAGCTTTTAAAAAGGGCATTGTAGGTAATGTCAAAAAGATTCGAATGTCTTGAAACAGCGTACTCTTTTCGTCTAAAAATTCTAATACATTTTTAGTTTCGTTTTTTTTGAATAAAGCTTCAAATATTGATTTGCCTTGAGAAGGTTGTCGTGTAAGTATCAAAAGTAACAGGCGGTCATAAAATCTAAATCGTGATGATTCAACAATTACGGCAGGTTTGGTATTTCTTTTCAAACTATCAGCTAATCGTTCCGCATGATGAAACATATTTTTAAAAGCATATCCTGTACTGGGTTTAACAGCACCCGATCTTCCTCCTATGGGAACAACGCCAGGTAAACTTTCAACAGCAATAGCTGCAGTGCTCATCGGAATACATCCTGTTTCTGTATGGAGAATTTGATATTTTCCAAATCGATGATTTATGTATACATCCAAGATTGGTTTTGCTTCATTTTCGGTAATAGGTTCCAATCCAAAACGTGTTAATTCTACAAGTGTTTTGCCTTCACCTAATGGAAGGACATACATAAATTGGGTAGCGCCTAATTGTTCAACATTAAAGTCCATCAGGTCCACACAATTTCGATTTGAAATCGGTTCATCAGTAGCAATTACATAACCAATGAAAGATTGAAGTAAATGGGCATCATCTTTTTTAAGAGGCAAATATTTTGGAGGGCGACTGTCGAATACTAGCGATGATTCCCAAACGTCAGTATCTGTAATTACTTTAATTCCATTTTCAATTGGAGTTAGTTCAATAACGGAACTTGGTATTCGTTGTAAATGATGTTCATCAATGATGCGTCTTAATTCTTTGTAAACATCAATGCCGGTTATATGATAATATTTTTTGGGTAGTAAAGACTCTTGCTCGTTTTGATTGACAGATACTTCATCCCATTGATGGCTTATTAAATGCTGGCATTTTAAGGCGAGTTGTTCATTTTGGTCAGACCAAAAACAATAAGTTTTATCATTGTTTTGTTTGGTGTCTGGATCTAAAATCAAAATCTTTTTATCTTTCAATAAACCTTGCTTTTCCATGCACATAAGGAGCAATGTTGCAGAAGCGCCGGCACCTGCAAACAGATAATCAACTTTAGTATGTTGGTTTTGCATTAACATTTTATCAATTTGAGCATTACAAAAAAAGGGTTCTTCAATTTATAGAAGAACCCTTTTTTTATTTATGAAGTGATAAATTAATCTTCATTTCTGCTTAAAGAATAGATAACTAAACCAAAGCCGATTTTGTTGATTGCATCTGCAATGTTATATACTATGTCCATTGCGTGAGTTGCCGCAGCTTGGTCGCTAACTAATTGCATGCCGAATAATCCTCCTGGAGTTCCAAGAATATATCCTAAAGGATAAATTGCCCAACCTACCAAAACGAACCAGCCTAAAATCTTTGTAGCTTTTGCTACTTGTGCGCCAGCGTTTTGTGATAATTTAGCAACTTCTCCAAACCATACTAAGTAAACAATGTAGAAATACGCAGCACCGGAAATTACACCCCAAAGAACGCTATTACCACGATCGATGGTTTCTCCGAAATAACCTGTAACTAACATTACAAGTGAAGCGAAAATCAACTTCCAAAGCAATCCGATTTTTGAACCAGCTTTCTTGGTGATTAAATAGAACTCCACACACATTAAAGGTACAGTAAGCATCCAGTCAACGTATCTGAAAAACGTGGGCGAATCTCCTGTTTCAAGATTGTAACCCCTCATGTAATAGTAATGTACTGCTGCGATGAAGGTGATTAATCCTGATACAAGTACTGAAGTTCTCCATTTTTGAGAGGTGTTGCCTAACTCAAAAAAGAAGAAAACTGATGCAGCCATCATGGCCATTGTGCCGATAAAAAACGTGAATGCCACGTAGTTATCGCTTGCGATTTTTAAATGTTCCATCTGATGATATTTTTTAATTTGCCCTACTCTTATGGATTTTCGGTTACTCCCCGTTTTTAATGGTTTCTAGACTCCATATTTCAATTTAACATTTTTTTAATAAAATTGTTTAAATAATTTTTAAAAAACATAAAATAAAAAAATAATAAAAAAGCTTACAAAAAAAATTAGTATTTAAATATATTGTCAGATATATTGATTTAATAGCATAGAATTTGGATTTTTTTGATCACATTATATTGTAAATAATTTTGAACTTTTTGGAGATTTCCGAAGGTTGCTTTTTTACCCTTACCACCACATTATTTGATATTATATATAACGACGCATTAACTATTTTTGCTAAAATTACAACCACTGTTTGAATTTTTTTATGAACATAAATTTTACAAATTGCGTTAATACACAATAGCAAGAGAGTATGATAAACAACCATAAAAAGTAACGTAAAGGAAGATGTTCGAATTTAAATGAATCTGCAAAAGGAGAGAATGGTATATAGATTCCCAAGGCGATTACAAGCACTGTTAAAACAATTACAGGAGTTGTGGCACTGCTTTCAATAAAAGGAATTTTTTTAGTACGTATCATATGTACAATTAAAGTTTGAGAAAGCAGACCTTCAATAAACCAGCCCGATTGAAAAAGATGCTGGTGTTCAATGTCATTGGCTTTAAAAACGAAATACATCAATGCAAATGTTATATAATCAAACAATGAACTTATTGTGCCGATATAAATCATAAATCTGATAATACTTTTTACATTCCATTTTGGCGGACTAGCAATATACTCCTCATCCATTCTATCCCAAGGAATGGAAGTTTGAGAAACATCATACAATAAATTCTGAACAAGAATCTGAATAGGTAACATAGGCAAAAATGGAAACAATGCACTTGCGCCTATCATACTGAACATATTTCCAAAATTACTGCTCACGGTCATTTTTATATACTTGATAATATTGCCAAACGTTCTTCGTCCATAAATAACACCGGCTTTTAAAACCATTAAATCTTTTTCTAAGAGAATAATATCTGCACTCTCTTTGGCAATATCAACTGCTGTATCAACAGACACTCCAATATCAGCATCTTTGAGTGCCACAGCATCATTGATGCCATCTCCCATAAAACCAACGACGTGGCCTTTTTGTTGCAATGATTTTACTATTCTTGATTTTTGTGAAGGATTTAATTTTGCAAAAATGGTAATTGCATCAATACTGTCTGCAAGCTCTTTATCATTGATTTTTTCTAATTCATTACCTAAAATAATTTTACCCACAGGAATGCCGATGTCTTTACAGATCTTTTTTGTTACCACTTCATTATCACCCGTAATGATTTTAATGGATACTCCCAGTTTATTTAAAGATTCTATTGCAGGCTTTGCAGAAGGTTTTGCGGGGTCTAAAAATCCGATGAATCCTGTTACAATCATATTGGATTCGTCTTCTATTTTATAATTATTGGGTCTTGGATCAAATTCTCTTATAGCCACCATCAATACTCTTAAACCATCTTCATTTAATTTTCTTGTCGTGTTAAGTATATTTTGTTTTGTTTCTTCATTTAATGTTACAATCTTATCTGATTCAATATGTAGTTCATGGTCTTCTCCCGGGTCAAATGCAAATGAGCTCAAATTCATCATTTCTTCAACAGCTCCTTTGCAGATTAATAAGTGTTTATTGTTTTTTTGTTCAAGAATAACCGACATTCTTCTTCTTTGAAAATCAAATGGGATTTCATCTATTTTTTTATAATGTTCATCAACTTTTATATGATCATGAACTTCGAGGTGTTCTAATATGGCAGTGTCCATAATACTTCTTAATCCGGTTTGATGATAGCTATTTAAATAAGCCCATTTCAATACTTCTAAATCCTCATCTCCATTAATATTAAGATGTCTTTCCAAAACAATTTTATCAATTGTTAAGGTGCCTGTTTTATCAGTACACAACACATCCATTGCTCCAATGTTTTCAATGGAATTCAATCTTTTTACGATAACTTTTTGTTTGCTCATCTTCAATGCCCCACGAGAAAGGTTAGCCGCTACAATCATAGGAAGCATTTCAGGTGTCAAACCAACCGCAATGGCAATAGCAAATAAAAAAGCTTCAACCCAGTTTCCCTTGGTTAATCCATTGATTAAAAAAACTAAGGGAACCATTATCATCATAATTTTAATAAGCATCCAGCTGATAGATCTTATACCAATATCAAAATTGTTTTCAGGATTTTTCTTTACAATGGATTGACTTATTGATCCGAAATAAGTATTAACTCCAGTATTGATAACGATAATCTTTGCCGAACCGCTGATCACATTGGTTCCTAAAAAGCAAATGTTATTTAACTCAATGATCGTTTTGCTTTCAATTGATGATAAAATCTTTTCGGTTTTTTCTACCGGTAGTGATTCTCCACTGAGTAATGACTGGCTAATAAATAAATCTTTTGATTCTAAAATTCTGCAATCTGCCGGAATCATATCTCCCGCTGAAATGAACACGATATCACCGGGTACTAATTCTTTGACATCAATATTTTTTAGTTGTCGATTTTGTCTCAAAACATTTGCATTGGTAGTAACCATGCTTTTTAATTTTTGAGCAGCTTTATTACCTCTGAATTCCTGCCAAAATTTTAGCATCGAACTGAATACAATCATTGCCAATACAACTCCCACAGTTTTGAAATCTTTATCCCCGGATTTAGAAATAAATTCATCCATAAATAACGAAATCACTACTATGAAAAATAGCACTGCATTAAAAGGAGAAATAAATGAAAGCATCAGTTGGATATACCAGGCTGGTGCTTTTTCATAAATAATTTCATTGAATCCGAATTCTCTTCTTCTTTCAATTACATCTTCTTCTGATAACCCTTTTTCATAACTTTTTAAATCTATTAGTAACTGTTGTACATTCTTTACTGCAAAAGCATTAAGTATCGATATGTCATATTTTTTATTATGCTCAGTTTTTTTCATTTGAATTAAAATTTAAATTACTAACATCTCTCAAAATAGTAGCTGTTGAAAAAGGTAGTTATTTAAGGGCACATAAAAAATGATTATAAAACTTGTTGTCTGTTATTTTAAAAAAAATGTAAGTTTGTTTCTCGCTAGTATTTAATTAAATTAATCTTCATATTAAATCAATATTGAAACTCACTAAAATTGCTAAGATTCTATTATTGGGAGCTAATATCTGGTATTTCGGGGAAGGTATGCTGGGCCCATTATTTGCTGTTTACGCCGAAAAAGTTGGAGGCGATATACTTGATATTACCTGGGCATGGGCTACCTATCTCGTGATTACAGGCATATTTTATATTATTGTTGGAAGGTTATTGAATAACAAACCATATAAAGAAAAAGTAATGGTTGGTGGGTATATGCTAAATGCTTTATTGACTTTTGGTTATATTTTCGTTTCAAATCCAATGCAATTATTCATTGTGCAAGCTGGCTTGGGAATAGCAGAAGCCATTGGCACTCCGGCATGGGATTCACTTTATGCAAAGAATCAATCGGAAGAAATGGATTCTTATGCCTGGGGACTTTCTACAGGACAATCACAAATTGTTACTGGTATTGCATTTGGTATTGGTGGATTAATTACTCATTTTATTTCATTCAAAGCACTGTTTGTTACAATGGGTATTATTCAAATAATTGCAGCAGTTGTTACATCTCAACTTCTATTTTTGAAAAAAAAGAATTGAAATAAATATTTACTGGTTTAAAAAATAAAATTCAATCATGATTAAAATAAACTAAATGAAAACAAAAATTCACTTTATTGTTCTTTTATGCTTTTTCGCATCTAACGCTCATGCACAATCTAAAATCATTAACACCTTTTTTATAAAAAGTTCGGGAGGTTGGGATTATTTGGAATTAAGTCCTGTCAATAATTGGCTTTATGTAAGTCATTCCAAACAAGTTAATGTTATTGATAGAACCACCGGTGATTCTATAGGCGTTTTAGAAAACACATCAGGTGTTCATGGAATTGCTTTTGACAAACAAAATGGTAAAGGGTATACCAGTAATGGCAAATCAAATACCTCAACTGTTTTTGATATTTATACGAATAAAATTTTAGGTCAAATTCAAACTGGGAAAGATCCTGATGCTATTATGTTTGAACCTTTTTCCAAAAAAATCATCATTTCTAATGGACACGATAATAGCTTAAGCATTATTGATCCGGTTAATGACAAAGTTGTAAATACAATCGATGTAGGAGGTGCACCTGAAGCCACGGCTAGCAATGAGTCTGGCAAACTCTTCGTAAATCTGGAAGATAAAAATGAAATTGTAGTTGTAGATACAAAAACATTTAAAGTGATCAACAGATATTCATTATTTCCCGGAACTGGCCCAACTGGATTGGTTTATGACAAAAAAAACAGAAGATTGTTTTCTGGATGTCAGGGACTATTAATAATCTTGAATGCAGATGATGGTAAGATAATCGATAAAATCAAAATTGGTAATGGTTGTGATGGCGTTGTTTTTGATGAAACAGATCAGACAATTTATACTTCTAACGGAGAAGGAAATATTTCTGTTATTAAACAAGAAAATGAAAATGTTTATCAATTACTTCCTCTAATTCCTACAAAAAAAGGCGCCAGAACTATTGCTTTAGATAAAAGTAAACATCGTCTTTATCTTCCAACTGCTGAGTTTGACCCTAAAGAGGTTAACGAAAAAGGCAGACCAAAAATGAAAGATGGTACTTTTCAAATTTTGGTAATTGGAGAATGATGATTTTGTTTTATTAAAACTATAAAATTGTAGTTATTTATGAACATCTTTACTGAAAGGTGAATGTTCTTATGTATATCATACTATATCTCTGCAATTTAATATCAATAATAACATTGACTTTTTTTAATTTTTGTAAATAATGGGGAAAGAAATATGAGATAAATTGAAAACAAATAAAATATCGCAGTGATAATTACAAAGCTAAAAGTTATATCAACAATACTAAATTAAAATCCCTTTTATAACTGCTGTGTATCATTCACAATTATAAAAGGGATTTTAATTTAGTTAAACTATTTGATGTCAGTTATTTACTTATTGTAGCCTTAACAATTAATGTTGAATGCGTAAGTCTTTTTGGAAGTACTCTTAGGAAAAATCTTAGCACTTTTCTAAATCCATAAGTTGGGGTTTCAAAGAAAATAATTTCTTCTACTTTGAAACCATTTCTTACTAAAAGTGTAGTAAGCGTTTTATCGCAAAACCAGCAAACGTGCTCGTCATTTACTTTTAACCCACCAGTCAAGTTATAAAGCACATGGTTAATAGTTTCTACATTAGGAGTAGAAAAAACAAATAGACCATCTTTTTTCAGATGTTTTTTAACAGAAGTTAAAAATCCATTGAAATTGTCAATATGCTCAATTAATTCACCGGCATGTATTACTTCATATTCATCATTCAATTCAAAAGCGCAGGCATTTCCTTGAATGACATTTAATTTAGGATACATTTCATTTATTTCTTGTATTGCTTTTTGATCAATGTCAATACCAATTGCACTTTTTGCATTTGTTACTATACTGTTGTGTATCCAATTTGGTTTTCTATAACCAACCACACAGCCAATATCTAATACTTTTTTATCTTTTATCAAGGGCAACAAAAAGTTGAATCTGTGTTTAGTTGTAATACCTCTATTCTTCCATTTAGGCTGAAAAACACTATTTTTCATTTCTTAATTTTTTTCGAAATTACAATTTTAAGTTTGATTACTATTTTTTTTCAACAATAATTTAATGAAATTCAAAACGCCTATTCAAAATTTCAATAAAAAGTAAAAAATTTATGAACTATCTCAATTTACTGTGTTTTCAATTAAGTAATAATTTGAATATCACATTAATTGAAGATTATTTCAGTAGTAATTATGGCAATTTCCTTTTCTGATTTTTCCTATTATCAGAGCCTTGAATTTAGTTATACCTAATTTGGAGGCAGTTGATGAAATATAAAATGATTTGATAAAAATGACTTCGTGAAAATGATGCTATTAAAAAACAAATAACCCAACTTTATTCAATTGATTTACCGGCTTGTTATCCCAGAACAATTCAAAATCTTCAAGTTCCGCTTTTGCATAATCATCCATGACTTCTTGCATGGTCATGTGTGATTTTGTTTTTAATGTATTCAGTAATTCAAATAACCATTGACCCTGATCTTTATCAATCTTGATGTTTAACGTGTTGGATTTTGTTTCAAATGTTAAAGATGCCAATTCCCATTGATTACCTTTTTTAGATTTGGTAATGATTTCCATAGAAGGAATATTACCGATGAAAATCACTTTTGAACTGGGTTGATAAGTATTTAATTCTGGTTCATCCAATGCGTCGGTAATAAAGTTTGGATGGATTGATGTTCTTGGTGTTTTCATGTCGAACCATTTGTGTAATGGTTCTTCCAATCCAACTCCATGCATATAATTTAGTAAAGATTTCTTCAAACCAAAACTGAAACTGTCGTGGTCTGTTCCTGTCAAATCAATATGTGCCACATCATTATCAGCAAAACTGATGTCAACCTCATTCGCTTTTTTAACATTGAATTTTTCTGGTTCTAATCCAACAGGACTATGAGCTGTCATGGCAAATTGATGCCAGAATGCAGATTGCAATACACCAGCTTGAAATAATTGTCGAACCATTTCCAAACTATCAATTGTTTCTTGTGCTGTTTGTGTTGGAAAACCATACATGAGATACGCATGAACCATGATGCCAGCTTCAGTAAAATTTCGATTTACTTTGGCGACTTGTGATACCGTAATGCCTTTATTAATCAATTGTAATAATCTATCGCTTGCTACTTCTAATCCACCGGAAACACCAATGCAGCCACTAGCTTTAAGTAGGTAACACAAATCTTTAGTGAAGCTTTTTTCAAAACGGATATTGGTCCACCAACTCACGACTAATTTTCTGTTGATGATTTCAATGGCTAAAGCACGCATCAACGATGGGGGAGCGGCTTCATCTACAAAATGAAATCCTGTTTCTCCGGTTTGAGCAATCATCTCTTCAATTCTGTCGCAAAGTATACTTGCTGTTAGTGGCTCATATCTTTTAATGTAATCCAAGCTTACATCACAAAAAGTGCACTTGCCCCAATAGCAGCCATGCGCCATCGTTAGTTTGTTCCATCTGCCATTGCTCCATAAACTATGCATAGGATTTACAATCTCAATGGCCTGAATATATTTATCTAACAACAAATCACTATAATCAGGAGTGCCTACTTGATTTTGTTTGTAATCTGCACAAGCTGAATTATTGATGTAAGTAACAATGCCGTCTTGCAATAAAAAAGTTCGCTTTAACTCATTAGATTCTTTTTCTCCTTTAATAAAATGAATTAAATTTTCTATAGGCGTTTCACCGTCATCTAATGTGATATAATCAAAGAATTCAAATACTCTTGCATCTTTCAAGCTTCTGAGTTCTGTATTCGCAAAACCTCCGCCCATGGCGGTTTTTATCTGAGGATATTTTTGTTTGACAAATTTTGCTATTCTGAAACCGGCATAGAGATTCCCCGGGAATGGAATAGAAAATGCCATCATCATGGGTTGAACTTCGACAATTCTTTTATCAACTATTTCAAGTAAGATTTCATCAATAAATGTATTTGGATGTTGAAGTGATTCATATAACTCATCAAAACTATTAGCGCTTCTCCCCAGTCTTTCTGCATAACGGCTAAAGCCAAAATGTTCATCTATACATTCTTTTATTAAATCGCTGATGTCTTCAAGGTACATGGTAGCGATATGTTTGGCTTTGTCTTGTGTACCCATATTCCCAAATGCCCATTGCAAATCATCTAATTGAATGAATCTGCTGGCTTCCGGAAGAAAATTTCTTTTGGCAATCTGGTGTGCTAATGTTGGTTGTTGTCCTTGAAGAAATAAAATGGTGTTATCAATTGTGTTGTAATAATCATCCTGAAGTGCGATGATTCGTTTGGCATTTTCAGAAACTGAATTCCAGTTTTCATTCTCCGGCTTCGGACAAAGAGAAAATATTTTTTTTAATCCATTACTACTGAAAATTTCAAGAATAACTTCAATACCTAAATCACTTTGAAAGGAAGAGATATTTTTAGTATTAAGAAATCCTTTTAAATAAGCCGTTGCTGGATAAGGCGTATTTAATTGTGTAAAAGGTGGAGTGATTAATAAAACTGTTTTTGACAAAAGAATGATTTATGCTACGAAAATATTTTTTATTCTTCGAACTACAATAATTTAAACCACATAAAATCAATTTGGCATTAAATTCAGATATTTGCTTTCAAACTAACTTGAAAAGATGATATTAGGAAAAAAATTGGTTATTGTGCTTCCTGCATACAATGCTTCAAAAACGATAGAGCAAACTTATAATGAAATTCCATTTGACATCGTGGATGAAATTATTTTAGTAGACGATAATAGTAAAGACAATACTGCAGAAGTAGCCGCGGCTTTAGGAATTAAACATATCATTGTTCATCCTCAGAACAGAGGGTATGGTGGCAATCAAAAATCTTGTTATAACAAAGCAATAGATCTGAATGCAGATATCGTAATCATGCTTCATCCAGATTACCAATACACCCCAAAATTGATTCACAGTATGGCGTATTTAATTGCCAATGATGTTTATCCTGTAGCATTCGGTTCAAGAATATTGAGCAAAGGTGCTCTTGCGGGTGGTATGCCTTGGTATAAATATATTGCCAATCGAATTTTGACTTCTTTCCAGAATATTTTATTAAATGAAAAACTGTCTGAATATCATACAGGTTACAGAGCATTTTCCAAAGAAGTACTAAAAAGTATTTCTTATAATGCCAATTCAGATGATTTTGTATTCGACAATCAAATGATTGCACAGATTTTTAATAAAAAATTTCAAATCGGAGAAATTACCTGCCCTACAAAATATTTCCCTGAGGCTTCTTCTATTAATTTAAAAAGAAGTATCATTTATGGACTGGGTGTTTTAAAAGTAAGTTTACAGTTTCGGTTGAATAAATGGGGATTTATAAAACCTGAATATTTAAGGTAATGGATTTCGTTTATAAAAATAGAATCCATTTTTATGATACAAAAAGACTGCATCGTTAATCTCTTTTTCAAATGCATCTTTGCCGGTTATTTTACAAGAAATATAAACAGGCTTATCTAATTTTCCCTTTAACAACCAGTCTTGATTGTTGTAATTATTATTTTTCTGAGGAATGGTTTCCCCGTAAAAATAATTACCATAAGATTTATATTGATAAGTTATTTTATAGCAATCTTCTTTTGCATGCTGTTGCCAGAATTCAATATTAGCACGCTGACTGATGCTTTCTATTCTGTTGATAAAAAAATAAAGTCCAGACTGTATAAAAAATAAACTTCCAAAAAATAAAATGCCAATAGCCGATTTCATTTTTTGTTTGCTAAAAAAATAGAAACACAAAAAAAGACATAACATCAAAACAATTCCTGGAAGTATTTCCCATCCTGACCAAGTTACATTTGCCTGAATGTTTTCTACAGCAAAAGGATCACGGCTTAATAATGGAGTTAGCAGCGATTTGTTTTGTCCCAAATAAACCATCAGGAATGGTGCGATTACAAATGGTAATGATGAAATGAGAATTAATGTTTTAGTTAGTTTATTCAACATCCATTTATTCTCTATTAAATTATAGATGCTGATTGCCGCAAAAAAACTGATAGGATAATAACATAGAGAGGAATAGTGTACAATTTTGGTTTGAACGATTGAAAATAATATTAGCACCACCCAGAATAATATTTTCATCCATTTTTTAAAGTTGATAAAACGAGGAGTTTCTTCATTGTCTTTTTTTATCAAGGCATGTATGAAAAATGCAGAAACAGGAAAACAACCAAAAAATAGTACAACAAAATGGTATAAAAAAAATCCGCCATGTCCGGCATCTTTTGTAGTAAATAATTCCCATTGGCGTATGGTGAATTCTCTGATAAATTGGCTTCCGTTTTGAAGGAAATCAATGCCCAGCCATAATCCTGCAGTGATTGAGGTAACTATTGTAAATAGTATCAACTGCGGGATACTGAAAAAGTTTCTGAAAGCATTCGTGATAAGAAAAATCATACCTGTTATGCCAATAATAATAATTGCTGCAGGGCCTTTTGTAAGTAATGCCAACCCAGCCATGATACCAGCAAGGCCAATCCATTTGAAAGATTTTAAATGATCATCTTTATTTTCTTTTGCTTCAATTAAACCATAGAGAGATAATAAAATAAAAAAATTAAACCAGGGATCAATAATTCCTGATTTAAAATACAGATGAGGTAAGATGGTACAGGCATAGGCCATAGCCCAAATAAATCCAAATAAATTATTTCTAAGTTTTTTACCTATTAAAAAAAGTAGAGGTAAAACTATAAGTCCTAGAATCGCATTGGGTAGTCGGGAAGAATATTCATTGATTCCAAAAATATTCATTGATATGGATTGCAGCCAGAAAAAAAATGGAGGTTTTTCCGTAAATAATTGAAAATTCATTTGTGGACGAAGATAATTTTTCGATATGACCATCTCTCTAGAAATCTCCGCAAAGTTGATTTCATCCCAATCAAACAAGTGGGTATTTCCTAAAAAGGGAATAAAAAAAGCGAATGAAAACAAGATCAAATACAACAAATAAGTAGAGTTAGCCGATTTTTTGTTTTGCATGATGGATGATTACAAATTTGATGATATGCCGTTTTTTATTTTTAGATTACTCATAACATGAAAAACAGCCAGAGAAAATATCGTTCCTATTAATGAGCCAACAATTACATCTAGTAAAAAATGCTGACCTAGATATATTCTTGAATAACCGGTTAGTATGGCTAATACTAAAAGTGGAATATTCCATTTTTTATTTTGAAGGATTAAAGCCAGTATTAAGGATAATGCAAAAGCTGAAGTAGTATGCCCTGAAGGAAAACTTGCTGATGTATGAGTAATGATTCCTTTTATAAAGTGTTGGTATTCTCCTGACTTGAAATAACTTATTGGTCTTGGAGCGATAACCAGATTCTTGATAATTTGTGAGGTAATTCCTGAAAGACTATACGCCAAAAAAATCATAAGTGCATCTTTCCATCTTTTTAAAATCAAAAAAAGCAAACTGATAATTATTGAAAAAATACCATCGCCGATATAAGTATAAAAAGTAAAAAAATGATCAAGCCAATTTGTATGAAATGAATTTAAATAGATAAAACTGTTTGCTTTACCCACTTTCAACAAAAATGCTGATGATAAAAAAATAAAAATAAAATAACCAATAAAGTAATGTCGGGAATTATTGTATTTTTTTACAAGGTTCATTTTGGTGGGTAAAGCTAAGATTTTAAAAGTTGATGAACAAATACTGAATCTTGATTTATAACCTCATTTTAACTTTATCTTTATCTAATAAGATTCGTATAACATCTTTCGAATTCTATCTTTGCAGCTGAAAAAAAATACAATTATGAACAAATTATTTTCTTCTTTATTGCTGATGTATACATTGTCAATTGTTGTTTGTTTGAGTGCATGTGGACAAGGCAAAAATGAACCACCACCACCTCCGCCACCACCTGCAGTTGTTATTTTTAAAACTCCTGATGAGTGGAAAAAGGTTTTATCTGCTGATCAATATAGTGTGCTTAGAGAAAAGGAAACTGAAAAGCCGTTCACTGGGAAATTATTATACAATAAAGACAAAGGCGTTTATAAATGTGCGGGTTGCGGTAATGAACTTTTTACCGATGAAATGAAATTTGATTCACATTGTGGTTGGCCAAGTTTTGACAAGGAAATAGCAGGCGGTAAAATCAAAAAGATTGAAGACAATTCTTTAGGTATGCATCGCACTGAAATTGTATGTGCAAAATGCGGTGGCCATTTAGGGCACTTGTTTGATGATGGGCCAACAGCAACGGGTATGCGCTATTGCGTTAATTCAGAATCTTTAACTTTTCAAAAAGAAATGGCAGTTGCTGAAGCAACAAAAACAAAAAACAATATCGATACCATCACTTTAGGCGGAGGTTGTTACTGGTGTGTGGAAGCGGTGTATGAAATGCTCGATGGTGTGAAGTCTGTAGAATCAGGATTCTCCGGCGGAACAGTTGTTAATCCTACTTATCGTGAAGTATGTATGGGAACTACTGGTCATGCAGAAGTTGTTCAAATTGTTTACGACAACAAAAAAACTTCATTAGATGAAATTCTAAAAGTGTTCTTTACTGTTCATGATCCTACAACCTTGAACAGACAAGGCGCTGATGAAGGTGAGCAATATCGGTCGGTCATTCTCTACAGAAATAATGAACAATACAAAACTGCAAAAAGTATTGTTGATGAACTCAATAAAAGAAAAGTATATGAAAATCCTGTGGTGACACAAATTGTTCCATTTAAAGTTTTCTATAAAGCTGAAGATTACCATCAGGATTATTATTCTCAAAACCAGGAAAAGCCTTATTGCAAAATGGTTATCCAACCCAAATTGGAAAAATTTGAAAAGCTGTTTAAAGACAGATTGAAAAAAACAGGAAATTAATTTATGAATAGAATCATTTTATTTTTTTTATTGTCTACAATTAGTTTTTCTGCAATCTCACAGGATGCAAGAAATGTCAGCATTACGTTTTTTCCAGAAATGAATGGTGAAATAATAGTACTCAATAAAGAAATACACATCATTTCATCTAATGAAAAACTGAATGTTACA